>NZ_JAJSRO010000035.1:0-40761 GCF_021283425.1 Pseudomonas sp. NMI542_15
GGCGCAGCGGACGGGACTCGAACCCGCGACCCCCGGCGTGACAGGCCGGTATTCTAACCGACTGAACTACCGCTGCGTATCGTTCAGGCTTGCACCTGATTGAAACTGGGATCAGCCAAAGACAATTTGCCTTGTGGCTTCAGACCGGTGCAAAGCACCCATCTGTTACTGAAAAATGGCGCAGCGGACGGGACTCGAACCCGCGACCCCCGGCGTGACAGGCCGGTATTCTAACCGACTGAACTACCGCTGCGCAGTGCGTTCCTCTCTGGCCATGGGCTTCTTGCGAAACCTTGCACCAGGAACTTCTCAGGAAGTGGTGGGTGATGACGGGATCGAACCGCCGACCCTCTGCTTGTAAGGCAGATGCTCTCCCGGCTGAGCTAATCACCCTCGCGATGTTGCTTGTTGCGTTTGCTTCGCTGAGGCCGCGAAATTTACGCAGATGGCGAAGCTAAGTCAATAGCCCCATTGAATTTTTTTCAAAAAGGGCAAAATAGTGTGCTTGCCTGTACGGGCCCCTTCGCGGGTAAACCCGCTCCCACAGGTACGGCACAGGTCTTTAGCACTGCGCTGTACCTGTGGGAGCGGGTTCACCCGCGAAGAGGCCCGTAAATGATAAGCAGAATGTTCAGGTGTAGATCATCTTGCGGGTCATGCCGCCGTCGACCACAAACTCCTGGCCAGTGACAAACGCCGCCTGGCGCGACAACAGCCAGGCAACCATGGCCGCCACATCTTCCACGGTGCCCACCCTGCCCGTCGGGTGCTGGGCATGATCGGCGTCGGTCAACGGCTCGGCGCGGCGCTGCGACGGGTCACGGGCATCGATCCAGCCCGGGCTTACCGCATTGACACGAATCTCCGGGCCCAGGCTCATGGCCAGGGCATGGGTCAAGGCCACCAGGCCGCCCTTGCTCGCCGCGTAGGCCTCCGTATCGGGCTCGGACTGCCGCGCCCGGGTGGAGGTAAGGTTGACGATCGCCCCGTTGTGCGCACGCAGGTACGGCGCACAATGCTTGGCCAGCAGCATCGGGCCATTGAGGTTGACCGCCAGCACCCGGTTCCATTGCGCCAGGCTCAGGCTTTCCAGCGTCTGGTTGTGCGGATTGGCGATGGCCGCATTGCACACCAGCGCGTCCAGCCGACCAAACTGCCCGAGCACTTCAGACACCCCGGCACTGACCTGGGCCTCGTCGGCAACGTCCATGGTAATGAACCAGGCGTTGTCGCCCAAGGCCTTGGCCACTTTGCTGCCCCGCTGCCGGTCGAGGTCGCTCAGCACCACCTGCCAGCCTTCACAGACCAGCCAAGCGGCAATGCCCAGGCCGATGCCGCGCGCGGCACCGGTGACCAAGGCTACCCGGCCATTGTGGCCCGGGGTACTGCCGCGGATTTCGATCACAGTGCGGCCAGCCCGCGTGCAAGGTCGGCCTGCAGGTCGGCCACATCTTCCAGGCCCACGGCAACGCGGATCAGGCTGTCGCGGATACCGGCGGCTTCACGCTCCTGCGCCGACAAGCGGCCGTGGGAGGTGGTGGCCGGGTGAGCGATGGTGGTCTTGCTGTCACCCAGGTTGGTGGTGATGGAAATCACCCGGGTCGCGTCGATAAAGCGCCAGGCGCCCTCTTTGCCGCCCTTGACCTCGAAGCTGACCACCGCACCAAAGCCACTCATCTGGCGCTTGGCCAGCTCGTGCTGCGGATGGCTGGGCAGGCCGGCGTAGTGCACCTTCTCCACGCCATCCTGCTGCTCCAGCCATTCGGCCAGGGCCTGGGCGCTTTCGCAGTGCGCACGCATGCGCAGGCGCAAGGTTTCCAGGCCCTTGGTGAAGATCCAGGCATTGAACGGGCTGAGCGTTGGGCCTGCGGTGCGCAGGAAGCCCACCACTTCTTTCATCTGTTCGGCACGGCCGGCAACCACGCCACCCATGCAGCGGCCCTGGCCGTCGATGAACTTGGTGGCCGAGTGGAACACGATGTCGGCACCCAGCTTCAGCGGCTGCTGCAACGCAGGGGTGCTGAAGCAGTTGTCCACCACCAGCATGGCACCGCGGGCATGGGCGATTTCACTGAGCGCGGTGATATCGACCAGCTCGGCCAGCGGGTTGGACGGCGACTCGACGATCAGTAGCTTGGTATTGGCCTTGATGGCCTTTTCCCAGCCACCGAGGTCGACCAGCGGCACGTAGTCCACCTGCACACCAAAGCGCTTGAAGTACTTCTCGAACAGGCTGATGGTCGAGCCGAATACGCTCTGCGATACCAGCACGTGGTCACCGGCACTGCACAGCGACATTACCACGGCCAGGATCGCCGCCATGCCGGTGGAAGTGCCCACGGCCTGCTCGGCGCCTTCCATGGCCGCCAGGCGCCCCTCAAAGGCGCGCACCGACGGGTTTGTGTAACGCGAATAGACGTTGCCCGGTGTTTCACCGGCAAAGCGCGCGGCCGCATCGGCGGCCGTGCGGAACACGTAGCTGGAGGTCAGGAACAGCGCTTCGCTGTGCTCGCCCTCAGGTGTACGGTGTTGACCGGCGCGCACCGCCAGGGTGTCGAAACCGACACCCTCGAGGTCGCTGTCCAGTCGCCCGGCATCCCATTGATCCGTCATGCCGTCGCTCCCTGAATCAGTTGTTGTAGAGGTCGATGATCGCGCTGACGGCCTGGTTCTTGACCTTGGCCAGGTCATTACGGGCCTGCTCGATACGCTCGAGGTAGGCATCGTCGATATCGCCGGTGACGTACTCACCGTTGAACACCGCGCAATCGAAGTGATCGATCTTGATCTTGCCGCCACCGACCGAGTCAATCAGGTCTGGCAAGTCCTGATAGATCAGCCAATCGGCACCAATCAACTCGGCCACTTGTTCGGTGGTACGGTTGTGGGCGATCAGTTCGTGAACACTCGGCATGTCGATGCCGTAGACGTTGGGGTAGCGCACCGCAGGGGCTGCGGAACAGAAGTAGACATTCTTGGCACCGGCTTCACGGGCCATCTGGATGATCTGCTTGCAGGTGGTGCCGCGCACGATCGAGTCGTCCACCAGCATCACGTTCTTGCCGCGGAATTCCAGTTCGATGGCGTTGAGCTTCTGGCGTACCGATTTCTTGCGCGCGGCCTGGCCGGGCATGATGAAGGTACGGCCGATGTAGCGGTTCTTGACGAAGCCTTCGCGGAACTTGACGCCCAGCCGGTTGGCCAGTTCCAGCGCAGCAGTGCGGCTGGTGTCCGGGATCGGGATGACCACGTCGATATCATGCTCTGGGCGCTCGCGCATGATCTTGTCGGCAAGCTTCTCCCCCATGCGCAGACGGGCCTTGTACACCGAAATACCGTCGATGATCGAGTCTGGGCGGGCCAGGTAGACGTGCTCGAAAATGCACGGCTGCAGTTTTGGCGATTCGGCGCACTGCTTGGTGAACAGCTGGCCTTCTTCGGTGATATACACCGCTTCGCCCGGCGCCAGGTCGCGGATCAGGGTAAAGCCGAGCACGTCCAGAGCCACGCTTTCCGAGGCGATCATGTATTCCACGCCTTCGTCGGTGTGACGCTGGCCGAACACTACCGGGCGGATACCGTGGGGATCGCGGAAACCGACGATGCCGTAGCCAGTGACCATCGCCACCACGGCGTAACCGCCGACGCAGCGGCTGTGCACGTGGGAAACAGCGGCGAACACGTCCTCTTCGGTCGGTTGCAGCTTGCCACGCACCGCCAGCTCATGGGCGAACACGTTCAGCAGCACTTCCGAGTCGGAGTTGGTGTTGACGTGGCGCAGGTCGGACTCGTAAATCTCTTTGGCCAACTGCTCGACGTTGGTCAGGTTGCCGTTGTGGGCCAGGGTGATGCCATACGGCGAGTTGACGTAGAACGGCTGGGCCTCGGCCGAGGTCGAGCTGCCTGCCGTCGGATAACGCACGTGGCCAATGCCCATGCTGCCCACCAGGCGCTGCATATGGCGCTGCTGGAAGACGTCGCGCACCAGGCCATTATCCTTGCGCAGGAACAACCGGCCGTCATGGCTGGTCACGATACCGGCAGCGTCCTGGCCGCGGTGCTGGAGGACCGTAAGCGCGTCATACAGCGCCTGATTGACGTTCGACTTACCGACGATACCGACGATGCCACACATGCGACGCAACCCCTACTTTGACGAAACTTGAGTGAATAGCGCTCAGGGCCGGGACGGCCCGAGCAACTGTTCCTTGAACGGAAGATCAGCCGGAGCGCTGATCAACCCACTGGGCGTCCATTGGCCGGTAAAACCCAGGATCAGGTTTTTCGACCAGTCGGCGACCAAGAGAAATTGTGGTATCAGGCGTGATTCCTGCCACCAGGTGTCTTGTTGAACAGGCCCCAGGCTGATCAGGCCTATGGCCACCACTACCAGCAAGGCCCCGCGCGCAGCGCCAAAGGCCATGCCCAGGAAACGATCGGTGCCGGACAGCCCGGTCACACGGATCAGCTCGCCGACAAGGAAGTTGACCATGGCCCCCACCAGCAAGGTGGCGACGAAAAGAATGGCGCAGCCGGCGATGACGCGCATGGATGGCGTCTGGATATAGCTCTCAAGATACACCGAGAGCGAACCGCCGAACATCCACGCAACCGCACCCGCAACGATCCAGATGAGCAACGACAAGGCTTCCTTGACGAAGCCGCGCTTGAGACTGATCAGTGTGGAGACGGCGATGATCGCGATGATCGCCCAATCAACCAAGGTAAATGCCACGGTGCTGCCTGCAGACGTTTGAGGCGGCGCATTTTACCAGAGCGACGGGCTGGGAGTAAGCGGAATGTCGGGTGGATTGGTGTTGGCTTCATCGCCGGCAAGCCACCTTTCATAGAACAAAACATGACCGGGTGATTTGCCAGGCACTCTCTGGAGCTGGCTTGCCGGCGATGGCCGGCAAAGCCGCCCTCGTGCTATCAGCTGCGCTCTGGCTGGAAACGCACCACAAAGCCTTTGAGGCTGTTCTGCCGGTTGATGGCGTCGCGTGTCCGCTCCGCCTCGGCGCGCTCGATCAGCGGCCCGACATACACCCGATTCATTCCGCCCGCCGAGCGGATATAGGCGTTGTAGCCCTGGCTGCGCAGGGTTTGCTGGAGCTTTTCGGCACCGGCACGATTGGACAGGCTGGCCAACTGGATGGACCAACTGACAGGCAAGCCATTGACGTCGATTTTTGAAGGGGCAGCCGGCTTTGCCACTGCTGCGGCAGGTGCCGGGGTGGCCACTGGCTTCGACTCCACTTTAGGCGCAGCAGCCTGTGGCTTGGCCGGCTGGACCTGCGCCTGGGTTTGCGGCGATGGCGTAATGGGCTGACTGGGCGTGGCGGGCGGCGCAGTGGACTCGTCGACCACCACCGCTGGCTGCTCCGGCGCTTGCGCAATCGCCTGCGGCTCGGGCACGGCGACCGGCTCCACCTTCACTTCCGGCAGGCTTGGCATGGCCGGTGCTTGCGGGGCCTCGACGTGCACCTGGCGCATCTCGTCCTCGCGGGTGAACAGCATCGGCAGGAAAATAACCGCCAGCGCCACCAGCACCAGCGCACCCACCATGCGCTGTTTCATCCCTTTATCCAGCACTGCCATCTACTCCACCCTCCTGGGCGTGCCGCTCCAGCCACTCCAGCGCCTGGGCAACACAGAAAAACGAACCGAACAGCAGGACCTGATCATCCGCCGTCGCCTGCGCACATTGCCCTTCAAGGGCGGCGTCGACGCTGGCATAAGACTTCACCGCGGCGCCGAGGTTCGTCAAGGCTGTGGCCAGCTCGGCAGCCGGGCGGCTGCGCGGGGTATCCAGCGGCGCCACGGCCCAGTCGTCGACCAGGCCCTGCAGCGGCGCGACCACGCCTTCCAGGTCCTTGTCGGCGAGCAGCCCGAACACCACCAGGCGACGGCCCTTGGGCGGCCGGGCCGTCAGGCGCCGGGCCAGGTACTCCGCTGCATGAGGGTTATGCCCCACATCCAGCAACAGCTCCACCCGCTTGCCCTGCCAGTTCACCAGGCGGCGATCAAGGCGGCCTGTAATGCGGGTAGCCAGCAGCGCCTGGCGCACCTGCGCGGCATCCCACGGCAGCCCCATCAGCAGGTACGCCTGCAGGGCCAGCGTGGCGTTTTCCATGGGCAGGTCGAGCAGTGGCAGGTCACAAAGCGCAACTTGCGCGCCGTCTGCCGCAGTACCGCGCCAGCTCCAGCCGGCCACGGTGCTGGCCAGATCAAAGTCCCGACCACGCAGGAACAGCGGCGCAGCCAGCTCGGCGGCCTTGTCCAGCAACGGTTGTGGCGGATCGAGGTCGCCGCACAGGGCCGGCTTGCCCGGGCGGAAGATCCCGGCTTTCTCGAAGGCTACCTGCTCGCGGGTATTGCCCAGGTAATCGACATGGTCGACGCCGATGCTGGTCACCAGCGCCAGGTCGGCATCCACCACGTTCACGGTGTCCAGGCGGCCACCAAGCCCCACTTCCAGCACTACGGCATCCAGCTGCGACTGGTAGAACAACCAGAACGCGGCCAGCGTGCCCATTTCGAAGTAGGTCAGGGAAATATCGCCCCGCGCCGCCTCGACGGCGGCAAAGGCTTCGCACAGGCGCTCATCGCTGGCCTCTTGGCCATCGATCACTACCCGCTCGTTGTAGCGCAACAGGTGCGGCGAGCTGTAGACGCCGACCTTGAGCCCCTGGGCACGCAGCAGCGAGGCCACGAATGCGCAGGTCGAGCCCTTGCCATTGGTGCCGGTTACCGTCACCACACGTGGCGCCAGCTTGCCCAGCGCCAGCCGGGCAAGCACCTTCTGCGACCGCTCAAGGCCCATGTCAATGGCCGAGGGATGCAACTGCTCGAGGTAGGCGAGCCATTCGCCCAGGGTTCGTTGTTTCATCACGCGACAGCAGCCGCCTCACGCGCTTGCTCCGGGGTTTCCTGGCCGGTCATCTGTGCCAGCAGGCGGGCCAGACGCGGGCGTAGTTCACCACGGGAGATGATCAGGTCGATAGCACCGTGCTCCAGCAGGAACTCGCTACGCTGGAAGCCTTCTGGCAGCTTCTCGCGTACGGTCTGCTCGATCACGCGTGGGCCGGCGAAGCCAATCAGGGCCTTAGGCTCACCGACGATAACGTCGCCGAGCATCGCCAGGCTGGCAGAAACGCCGCCGTACACCGGGTCGGTCAGCACCGAGATGAACGGGATGCCCTCTTCGCGCAGGCGCGCCAGCACCGCCGAGGTCTTGGCCATCTGCATCAGCGAGATCAGCGCTTCCTGCATGCGCGCACCACCCGAAGCAGAGAAGCAGACCATTGGGCAACGGTGTTCCAGGGCGTAGTTGGCCGCGCGTACGAAGCGTTCGCCGACAATGGCACCCATGGAGCCGCCCATGAACGAGAACTCAAAAGCGCTGACCACGATCGGCATGCCCATCAGGGTGCCGCTCATGGAGATGAGCGCGTCTTTTTCGCCAGTCTGCTTCTGGGCGCCGGCCAGGCGATCCTTGTACTTCTTGCCGTCACGGAACTTCAGGCGGTCGACCGGCTCCAGGTCGGCCCCCAGTTCGGCACGGCCTTCGGCATCCAGGAAGATATCGATGCGCGCACGTGCGCCGATGCGCATGTGGTGGTTGCACTTGGGGCAGACATCCAGGGTTTTTTCCAGCTCCGGACGATACAGCACGGCCTCACAGGCCGGGCACTTGTGCCACAGGCCCTCAGGCACCGAGCTCTTCTTCACCTCGGAACGCATGATCGAAGGGATCAGTTTGTCGACTAACCAGTTGCTCATGCTTTATTTCTCCAGTATCGGCAGGCGGGGGGCGGTGTCACCGCCCTGCCCTGCCCTTGAGCTCAAAATCTTTTATGAAACAATGGTAGACCGGCCACCGGGGCTGCCAGCGTGCCACTCCACCGCTAATGTGTTGTTCCGCCGCCAGCGGCGGCTGCCCCGCAGGGCTGCGAAAGCTATGGACGATGGCGCGCAGCCAGCCGTCACATCTGCCATCACGCCTGTTTCACCGCCTGCATGAAGGCCTCGATTTTCGCCGCGTCCTTGATGCCCTTGGCCTGTTCGACGCCACCACTGACATCCACCGCGTAAGGCCGTACCTGGGCAATGGCCTGGCCAACGTTGTCGGCCGACAGCCCGCCCGCCAAGATGATGGGCTTGCTCAGATGTGCCGGCACCAGTGACCAGTCGAACGCTTCACCGGTTCCCCCGGGTACGCCTGCCACGTAGGTGTCCAGCAGTATGCCGCGAGCCCCCGCATAAAGCTGGCAGGCCGCCTCCAGGTCGTCGCTCGGGCGCACCCGCAGGGCCTTGATCCAGGGGCGGTGATAGCCTTCGCAGTCTTGCGGGGTCTCGTCGCCGTGGAACTGTAGCAGGTCCAGCGCAACCACTTCGAGGATCTCGTTCAGCTCGCAACGCGAGGCGTTGACGAACAGACCGACCGTGGTCACGAACGGCGGCAACTCGGCAATGATCGCCCGCGCCTGGCGCACGTCCACGGCCCGCGGGCTCTTGGCATAGAAGACAAAACCGATGGCATCGGCACCCGCCTCGGCAGCAGCCAGCGCGTCTTCGATACGGGTAATCCCGCAGATCTTGCTGCGAACATTGCTCATGGACAGCGAACCCTGATTGTTACGGTGAAAGGCCGGATGTTAGCAAATGGCTATTCGCCCGTCAGTCGGCCAACGCCTCGTAGCCCGTCAAAAAGTGTGGGCCGATGTAACGCTGGGGCAGCGCATACGCCTCGGGGTACTCCACCTGGACCAGGTAAAGCCCGTACGGATGGGCCGTGACCCCGCCTTCACGGCGGTTGCGCCCTTCCAGCACTTCACGCGCCCAGGTGACCGGGCGCTCGCCGGCGCCAATGGCCGTCAGCACACCGACAATATTACGCACCATGTGGTGCAGGAAAGCCGTGGCGCGCACGTCCAGCACGATCATCTGGCCATGGCGGGTAACGCGCAGGTGGTAGATATGCTTGATCGGCGACTTGGCCTGGCACTGGCTGGCGCGGAAGGCGCTGAAGTCGTGGGTGCCAAGCAGGAACTGCGCGGCTTCGGCCATGCGTTCGACATCCAGCGGGCGGTGGTTCCAGGTCACTTCCTCGGCCAGGTGCGCCGGGCGGATCGGGTCGTTGTAGATGACATAGCGGTAGCGCCGGGCACATGCCTTGAAGCGGGCATGGAAGTCGGCCGGCATCGGCCGCGACCAGACCACGCTGATGTCGTGCGGCAGGTTGAAATTGGTGCCCAGGGTCCAGGCGCGCTCGTCGCGTACGGCACGGGTATCGAAGTGCACGACCTGGCCACAGCCATGCACACCGGCATCGGTTCGCCCGGCACAGATCACCGAAACCGGTTCGTTGGCCACCTTGGACAATGCTTGTTCCAGCGCTTGCTGGACGCTGGGTACTCCGCTGGCCTGGCGCTGCCAGCCGCGGTAGCGGGCGCCCTTGTATTCCACGCCCAGGGCGATACGGGAGTAGCCTTCGGCTGCGGATTCGGCGGTAGCGGTGTCGATGATGTCCAAGCGCATGAAACCTGTGGGGTGTACGAAATGGCGGGGATTATAACGACAACGGCAGCCTTGTAGGGCTGTGGGAGCGGCCTTGTGCCGCGATAGGGCCGCAGAGCGGCCCCGGCGATGCTAGCTGAGTGGCTGAAATCCTGGGGCCGCTATGCGGCCCTATCGCGACACAAGGCCGCTCCCACAGGCGCGAGCATCAGACCAGGCGAGACAGCATGTCCTCGGCTTCCTGGCGCTGGCTGTCGTCGCCGTCCTTGACCACTTCATCAAGGATGTCGCGGGCCCCCTGATTGTCGCCCATGTCGATGTAGGCGCGGGCAAGGTCGAGCTTGGTGGCCACTTCGTCACTGCCGGAGAAGAAGTCGAAGTCCAGGTCGTCCAACGGCTCGGGTTCAGGCTGCGCAATCGCATCGTCGCTGGTGAAGTGTGGCTCCAGCGATGGCGATTCGAGGCTTTGCGACAGCTTGTCCAGTTCGGCGTTGACGTCGTCCAGCTCCGAGGCAAAGCGCTTGGCGGCAGGCGAATCGTCTTCCAGCGACAGCGACAAGTCGAAATCCGACGGCATGTCGAACTCGGAGACCGGGTCAAACTCCGGCACGCTGTCGAAGGCAGCCAGCTCGGCGGCGATGTCCACCGGGGCCTCCTCCACGGCTTGCGGGGCGGCCGGGGCAACCGGCTCAGTGACATCGAGGTCGAAATCGGACAGGTCCGCAGCAGGCTGTGGCTCTGCCTGGGCCAGCATGGCCTCGAAATCGGCGTCGGCGTCGGCTTGCAGTTCGGCATCCACGGCAAACGGCTGCTCTTCTGGCTGAATCGCTTCCAGCGCTGGCTCATCCAGCACAGGCTCGGCAATGACCAGCTCGTCGGGTACAGGTTCCTGTGCCGCCGGCTCGTTCAGCAACGGCGCTGCCAGTGGGTCTTCTTCCGGCAGGTCTTCACCCAGACTCAGGTCGAAGGCGCTGTCCAGGTCCTGCTCATCCAGGCCCGGTGCATCGAGGGTCGGCACTTCTTCGAAGGCATCCAGTTCGGCTTCAGGCTCTGCTTGCGCCACAACCTCTGGCTCAGCCTCTACCTGTTGCTCGAACTCAGGCACCTCGCCAGGCACGACATCGGCAACCACCGGCGCCTCAGGCTCGTCGTGCAGCAGCTCCTGCACATACTGCTGATCCATCTCGGCAGCCAGCGCCGCGGCACCCAGGCCGGCGGCGGCCAGGCCGAGCATGGCCGGGTAACGTTCTTTCAGCCCGGCAACCTGGGCAGTGTTGTGCTCGCTGGCCGGCAGCTTGCGCTCCTGTTCGGCGAACGCGCTCTGATCACCCTGGCGGGCGTACACATCCATCAGTTTCAAGCGCAGGTCGTCACGCTCCGGCGCGGCGTCCACAGCGGGCTCCAGCAGTTCGGTGGCGCGATTCAGGCGGCCCTCGGCCAGGCATTGATCCACTTCGGCCAACAGCGCGGCGTGAGGGTCTGCGTACGGCTCAGGCTCGAGTGCTGGCTCGGCGGCTGGCGCTGCCACTTTTTCCGCAGCAACGGCAGCGGCAGCCGAGGCTGCGACCACGGCTGGCGACAGCGTCACGCTCGGCTCCGCGACCTCAACGCCGTCAAGGCTCTCGGTATCGTTGTCGAAACCTGTGCCTTGCTCTTCTTCCAGCGCCCGCGCCATGCGCAGGTGCTTTTCTGCTTCTTGCTGGGCCTTGCGCTTGCGCGCCAGCAGCCACAGCAACAAGGCCAGCACCAGAATGCTGGAGCCGGCAATCAGCCAAAGCAGCCACGGGTTGCCCAGGATCTGGTCAAGTGCGCTGCCCGACTGGCTAGCTGACGCTGGATTGGCGGCCGGCACCGGCTTGGGCGCAGTATCGACGGCAGCAGGTGCAGGCTTGACCGCTGGCTGAGCGGCGGCTGCCGGCTGGGCAGAAGCAGCAGCTGCCACTGCCGGAGCGGCTGCACCCTGGCCTTCCAGGCGCGCCAGCTGATTGTTCTTCAGCTCGATCAGACGCTGCAGCTTGTCCAGCTGGCTCTGCAGGTCGGCCATGCGGCTTTTGAGTTCGTCGTTGTCACGGCGGCTGGTGTCCAGGCTTTCCTGGGCCACGGCCAGCTTGTCGTTGAGTGCCTTGGCCTGGCCGGCACCGGCCTGGCTGCCCGGTGTGACCAGGCGCAGGTTGTCGCCCTGGGCGATGCGCGCCGGGGCGGCTTCGGCGGCGCCACGGCGGGTAGCGTCCAGCTGGCGGGCACGCGGGCCGAGGCGGCGGCCTTCACGCCAGGCGGCGTACTGCTCGGCCACCTCGCGGTTCGCCTCGCCTTGGGCAATGTTCTGGACCTGCTGCTGGTCGGGCAGGCGCAGTACCTGGCCAACCTTCAGCTGGTTGATGTTGTTGCCGATGAAGGCGTCCGGGTTCAGCGCCTGGATCGCGATCATGGTCTGCTGGATCGAGCCACCCTGGGTGTTGCGCGCAGCAATTTGCCACAGGGTATCGCGGCGCTGGGTGGTGTAGTTGCTGGCACCGGTTGTGGCCGGTGTGACATTGCCCGCCGCCGGCTTGTCGCCTTGCGCCTTGGCCTGGTCGAGCAACACGCTGTAGTCACGCAGCAGGCGGCCTTGCGGCCACATGACCTGGACCAGGAACTTGACCACTGGCCCCGGCAGCGGCTGGCTGGAGGTCACCCGCAGCACGCTCTTGCCGTTGGGGTTGATCACCGGTGTGAAGGTCAGGTCTTCGAGGTAGGTCGGAAACGCCACCCCGGCCTTGCTGAACTCTTCCGGTGGCGCCAGGCTCGGCGCCACTTCGGCGGCTTTGAGGTCGCGTACGTCGAGCAATTCGATCTCGGCGTCCAGCGGCTGATTCTGTGCCGACTTCAGGGTCAGCTCCCCCAGGCCCAGCGCATTCGCCATGCCAGACGACAGCGCGGAGGCTGCAGCCATGGCCAGAACCAGTTTGCGAATTCGAAGCATGACCTCTTCCCTTGTATGAATCGTCCCGAAACCTGCAAGCAGAGCAGGACAAAAGTGCTCGCCAGTATCTTTTACGGCATCTGTTTAATCAACAATTGTGCCACTTGCACGGCATTGAGCGCGGCGCCTTTGCGCACGTTGTCGGTGGTCAGCCAGAGGTTGAGCTGCTGGTCTTCATCAACACCGTGACGTACACGACCAACATAGACCACGTCTTGGCCCACTGCGTCACCGACCGGGGTCGGATAATCATCACGCTCCACCCGCTCGACGCTATCGGCTGCCTCCAGCGCCTGGTTGACCGCCTCCAGGTCGACCGGGCGACGGCTCTGCACAGCCACACTGAAGCTATCGCCGAAAAACACCGGGACTTGAACGCAGCTTACGGAAATCTTCAATTCAGGCATGCCGAGCAGCACCCGCAACTCGCTGACCAGGCGGCGCTCCAGCGCTGTATGGCCCTGTTCATCGGCGGCCCCTACCTGGGCCAGCAGGTTGAATGCCACCTGGCGGTCAAAGAAGCGAGGCTCCAGCGGACGGGCATTGAGCAGCTCAGCGGTTTGCCGGGCCAGTTCGCTGACCGCTTCACGGCCTTGAGCAGACACCGCCAACGCGGCCATCACTTGCACCCGCTCAATGTCGAGCAGGCCTTTGAGCGGCGCCAGCGCGACGGCCAGGGCTACAGCGGCCGAGCATGGGCTGATGATGCGCGCTGGCAACGACAGGCCGGCCAGGCGGTCGGCGTTGGCTTCCGGCACCAAGGCCAGGGCGTCGTCCAGGCCACCGGACAGGTCGATCACCGTGCAGCCTGCCTGCAGCGCCTTGCCGGCAAAGCTGCGGCTGACGGCGGCGCCGGTGGCGAAGAAGGCCAGCTTGACCTGGGCAAAGTCGAAGCTGTCGACTTCGCGCACTTTCAGCTTCTTGCCAGCGAACATCACGCTGCTGCCCGCCGATTCCATGCTGGCCAGCAGGTGCAGCGTGGCGACCGGGAATGCGAGTTCTTCGAGGATCTGCACCAAGGCTTCACCGACGCTGCCAGTGGCGCCGACGACGGCGATGTCCAAAGGGTGTGTCATGGTAGGGATCCTCTTGCAGAAAACGGCGGGGGCGGCACTTTACTCGGATTGCAGGGTTTTGTCTGTGCTGGCCGTATCTTCGCCGCTGTGGGTTGCGTGAGGGCTAGCGGGGATGGCTTGGGATTTGCGGTGTTTGTGAGATCGAGCGCCGCCCGCGCGGCGCATCGCGACGCAAGGCCGCTCCCACATTTGTTTCGGGCCAGTCCATCCTGCGCCAGGCGCGCGCGACCGCCTTGTATGTACGACGCGATATCGATGCATGCGCCAAGGCCTACGCGCGCGAATCCCACAGGAATAACTGGCCCGAAACAAATGTGGGAGCGGCCTTGCGTCGCGATGCGCCGCGCGGGCGGCGCTCGATCTCACCGGCACCAAAAATGCTGTGGCGAACACTCAAAAAAACCCGCACTGTCGCCAGCGCGGGTTTTTGGTCAAAGCAGAACGATCAACGCTCCAGCAGAATCCGCAGCATGCGGCGCAGCGGTTCGGCGGCGCCCCACAGCAGCTGGTCACCCACGGTGAACGCGCCCAGGTACTGCGAGCCCATGTTCAGCTTGCGCAGACGGCCAACCGGGATGTTCAGGGTACCGGTGACCTTGGTCGGGGTCAGCTCCTGCATGCTGATTTCACGCTGGTTCGGCACCAGCTTCACCCAAGGGTTGTGCTGGCTGATCATGCCTTCGATGTCGGCGATCGGCACGTCCTTGTTCAGCTTGATGGTCAGCGCCTGGCTGTGGCAACGCATGGCGCCGATGCGCACGCAGATGCCGTCGACCGGGATCGGGCTCTTGAAGCGACCGAGGATCTTGTTGGTCTCGGCCTGGGCTTTCCATTCTTCACGGCTCTGGCCGTTCGGCAGTTCCTTGTCGATCCACGGGATCAGGCTACCGGCCAGTGGCACACCAAAGTTCTCGGTCGGGAAGGCGTCGCTGCGCATGCTCTCGGCAACCTTGCGGTCGATGTCGAGGATGGCGCTGGCCGGGTTGGCCAGGTCGTCGGCAACGGCTGCGTGAGTGGCGCCCATCTGCTTGATCAGCTCGCGCATGTTCTGCGCGCCAGCACCCGAGGCTGCCTGGTAGGTCATGGCGCTCATCCACTCGACCAGGCCGGCTTCGAACAGCCCACCCAGGCCCATCAGCATCAGGCTGACAGTGCAGTTGCCGCCGATATAGTTCTTGGTACCGGCGTCCAGCTGCTGATCAATGACCTTGCGGTTGACCGGGTCGAGGACGATCACCGCATCATCCTGCATGCGCAGGGACGAGGCCGCATCGATCCAGTAACCCTGCCAGCCGGCTTCACGCAGCTTGGGGAAGACCTCGTTGGTGTAGTCGCCGCCCTGGCAGGTCAGGATTACGTCGAGGGTCTTGAGTTCTTCAATCGAATAAGCGTCTTTGAGCGGCGCTGTATCCTTGCCCACGTTCGGGCCTTGGCCGCCGACATTGGAGGTAGTGAAGAACACCGGCTCGATAAGGTCGAAATCCTGCTCCTCCAGCATCCGCTGCATGAGCACGGAACCGACCATGCCGCGCCAACCGATCAGACCTACACGTTTCATCGCAACTACACCTTTGCTAAAAGTGGGCCGCCACCGGGAATTTGGGGTGGCGGGCCAGAGAGATTACAGATTCCGCAGCGCTGCGACTACTGCGTCGCCCATTTCCTGCGTACCAACTTTGCGGCAGCCTTCCGAGAAGATGTCGCCGGTGCGCAGGCCCTGGTCAAGGACCAGGCTGACGGCCTTCTCGATCGCCTCGGCGGCAGCCGACTGATTGAAGCTGTAACGCAGCATCATCGACACCGACAAAATGGTCGCCAGCGGGTTGGCGATGCCAAGGCCGGCGATGTCCGGCGCCGAACCGTGGCACGGCTCGTACATGCCTTTGTTGTCGGCATCCAGCGACGCAGATGGCAGCATGCCGATGGAACCGGTCAGCATGGAAGCTTCATCCGACAGAATGTCACCGAACATGTTGTCGGTCACCATCACGTCGAACTGCTTGGGTGCGCGCACCAGCTGCATGGCAGCGTTGTCGACGTACATGTGGCTGAGTTCGACGTCCGGATAGTCCTTGGCCACGTCTTCGACCACTTCACGCCACAGCTGGCTGGACGCCAGGACGTTGGCCTTGTCCACCGAGCACAGCTTCTTGCCACGTACGCGGGCCATGTCGAAGCCGACACGGGCAATGCGGCGCACTTCGCTTTCACTGTACGGCAGGGTGTCGTAGGCCTGGCGCTCGCCGCCTTCCAGCTCGCGCTGGCCACGCGGTGCACCGAAGTAGATGCCGCCGGTCAGCTCACGGACGATGAGGATGTCCAGGCCCGAAACGATTTCCGGCTTCAGCGACGAGGCATCGGCCAGCTGCGGGTAGAGGATGGCCGGGCGCAGGTTGGCGAACAGGCCCAGTTGCGAACGGATTTTAAGCAGGCCGCGCTCAGGGCGGATGTCACGCTCGATCTTGTCCCACTTCGGGCCACCCACGGCGCCCAGCAGCACGGCATCGGCCTTGCGCGCACGCTCCAGGGTTTCGTCGGCCAGCGGCACGCCATGCTTGTCGATGGCGGCGCCACCGATCACGTCATGTTCCAGGCTGAAGCCAAGCTGGAACTTGTCGTTGGCCAGTTCCAGCACCTTGACCGCTTCGGCCATGATTTCCGGGCCGATACCGTCACCAGGGAGAATCAGAATCTGCTTGCTCATGCTTTCCTCTATCCATTCACGCGGTGCGGCCAAACGGGCCCCACCGAAAAGTGCTTAACGCTCGGCCCACAACACCAGCACATCAGTGCTGAACGAGCCATCGGCCTCGATCTGGTAATACTGCCGTACTTCTTCACCCATGGCTTGCTGCAATTGGCGTATGGCCACGCGCATCGGCTCGGGGGTGCGCATGCGCTCGACCCAGCTGCTGAACTCCAGGCGCAGTGGCTGGCGCGTGTGGCTGCGCACATGCAGGCCGGCTTCGCTGACCTGACGCTGCCATTCGGCGGCGGAGTAGTCGCGCACATGGCTGGTGTCGCGCAGCACCTCGACCGTTTGCAGGTAGGTGTCGAGCAGCGGGCTGCCGGGTGACATCACATCGACGAACGCCGCCACGCCACCGGGCTTGAGCACCCGGCGCACTTCGCGCAGGGCCAGGCCCAGGTCGCTCCAGTGGTGGGCCGAGTAGCGGCTGAAGACGAAATCGAACGAAGCATCGGCAAACGGCAGGCGTTCGGCCGCGCCGCGCTCGGTGGTGATGTTGGCCAGGCCGCGCTCGGCGGCAGCACTGGCGACCACGTCGAGCATGGCTTGCGAAAGGTCGTAGGCGACCACCTCGGCGACCAGCGGCGCGACGTGGAAGCTGACATGACCGGCACCGCAGCCCAGGTCCAGCACGCGCGCATGGGCCTGCCCTGCCAGCTCAGCCTGCAGCAGGGCGAACTCACTGCCCTGGGCGTGCACGGTGCTGCTGAGGTAGGCGCTGGCCTGTTCGCCGAACTGGCGCTGGACCACGTCGGTGTGGTTGGTGCTGGTCATGGGTGCAGTCCTTTTGATTGTCATCACCAGTACCGGCCTCTTCGCGGGGCAAGCCCGCTCCCACAGAGGCCAGCACTCACAGCTACATCACTCAGGCATCACGGAACAGCCAAGGCTGGCTGGCGCGGTGCTTGCCTTCGAAGGCCTTGATCGCATCGCTGTCCTGCAGGGTCAGGCCGATATCGTCCAGGCCGTTGAGCAGGCAGTGCTTGCGGAACGCATCGATCTCGAAATGCAGCACCTTGCCATCCGGACGTGTCACGGCCTGCGCTTGCAAGTCGATGGTCAGCTGGTAACCCGGGTTGGCTTCGACCTGCTTGAACAACTCGTCGACTTCCTCATCGCTGAGGATGATCGGCAGCAAGCCGTTCTTGAAGCTGTTGTTGAAGAAGATGTCGGCAAAGCTCGGCGCGATCACGCTGCGGAAGCCGTACTCGTCCAGCGCCCACGGGGCGTGCTCACGGCTGGAGCCACAACCGAAGTTCTCCCGCGCCAGCAACACGCTGGCACCCTGGTAGCGTTCGTGGTTGAGCACGAACTCGGTGTTCAGCGGGCGCTTGCTGTTGTCCTGGTAGGGCTGGCCCACGTCCAGGTAACGCCATTCGTCGAACAGGTTAGGGCCAAAGCCGGTGCGCTTGATCGACTTCAAAAACTGCTTGGGGATGATCTGGTCGGTGTCGACGTTGGCACGGTCCAACGGCGCGACGAGGCCAGTGTGCTGGGTAAAGGCTTTCATGCTGCGCTCCCTTGGATCAACTCGCGGACATCGATGAAGTGGCCGGTCACCGCGGCAGCGGCAGCCATGGCCGGGCTGACCAGGTGGGTACGGCCACCGGCCCCCTGACGGCCTTCGAAGTTGCGGTTGGAGGTGGACGCGCAGTGCTCGCCGCTCTCCAGGCGGTCCGGGTTCATCGCCAGGCACATCGAGCAGCCTGGCTCACGCCATTCGAAACCGGCTTCGACAAAGATCTTGTCCAGGCCTTCGCGCTCGGCCTGGGCCTTGACCAGGCCCGAACCCGGTACGACGATGGCTTGCTTGACGGTAGCGGCCACCTTGCGGCCCTTGGCGATTTCGGCTGCGGCGCGCAGGTCTTCGATACGCGAGTTGGTGCACGAGCCGATGAACACGCGGTCCAGCTGAATATCGGTGATCGCCTGGTTGGCGGTCAGGCCCATGTACTTCAGGGCACGCTCGATCGAACCACGCTTGACCAGGTCGGCTTCGGCAGCCGGGTCCGGCACGCGCTGATCGACGGCCAGGACCATCTCGGGCGAGGTGCCCCAGCTGACCTGTGGCTTGATCTGGCTGGCATCGAGCTCGACCACGGTGTCGAACACGGCATCGTCATCCGACACCAGGTCTTTCCACGACTCGACCGTTTGTTTCCACTGCTCGCCCTTCGGCGCGTACGGGCGGCCTTCAACGTAGGCAACGGTGGTGGCGTCAGTGGCCACCAGGCCCACACGGGCACCGGCCTCGATGGACATGTTGCAAATGGTCATGCGGCCTTCCATCGACAATTCGCGGATGGCGCTGCCGGCAAACTCCATGGCGTGACCATTGCCACCCGCGGTGCCGATCTTGCCGATCACGGCCAGGACGATGTCCTTGGCGGTAACACCGGCAGGCAATTGGCCTTCCACGCGCACCAGCATGTTCTTCATCTTTTTGGCGACCAGGCACTGGGTGGCGAGCACGTGCTCGACCTCGGAGGTGCCAATGCCGTGGGCCAGGGCACCGAAAGCGCCATGGGTGGAGGTGTGCGAGTCACCGCAGACCACGGTCATGCCGGGCAAGGTGGCGCCCTGCTCGGGGCTGATGACGTGAACGATGCCCTGGCGTTCGTCATTCATCTTGAATTCGACGATGCCGTATTCGTCACAGTTTTCGTCAAGGGTCTGCACCTGCAGGCGCGACACCTGGTCGACGATGGCCTCGATGCCGCCCTTGCGCTCTGGCGTGGTCGGCACGTTGTGGTCGGGGGTGGCGATGTTGGTGTCGATGCGCCACGGTTTGCGGTTGGCCAGGCGCAGGCCTTCAAAGGCCTGGGGCGACGTCACTTCGTGGATGATGTGGCGGTCGATGTAGATCAAGGACGAGCCGTCATCACGGCGCTTGACCTCATGGGCTTCCCAGAGTTTGTCGTAGAGCGTTTTGCCAGCCATCAGACTGTTCCTCATCAGCGTCTTTCTATGCCAAAGACCCCTTGGCTTGTACGGACGATGCTAGGGGGTTAGATTGAATAACTCAAATTCATAATTTTTATGCTTTGGATAACCCAAAGGAATACAACCCCATGGACCTGGCCAACCTCAGTGCCTTTATCGCCATTGCCGAAACCGGCAGTTTTTCCGGGGCCGCCGAGCGGCTGTTCCTGACCCAGCCGGCCATCAGCAAACGCATCGCCGGGCTGGAACAGCAACTGGGTGTGCGCCTGTTCGACCGCCTGGGCCGCGAGGTCACCCTGACCGAGGCCGGGCGCGCCCTGCTGCCACGGGCCTACCAGATTCTCAATGTGCTTGATGATACCCGACGGGCGCTGACCAACCTGACCGGGGCCGTGAGCGGTCGTCTGACCCTGGCCACCAGCCACCACATCGGCCTGCACCGCCTGCCTCCATTGCTGCGGGCTTTCACCCGCCAGTACCCGGCGGTGGCGCTGGATATTCAGTTTCTGGATTCAGAACAGGCCTACGACGAAATTCTGCATGGCCGTGCCGAGATTGCCGTGATCACCCTGGCGCCCGAGCCGCACCACCTGATCAAGGCCGTACCGGTGTGGGACGACGCCCTGGACTTTGTCGCCGCGCCCGAGCACCCGCTGGCCAACAACCGTACAGTCAGCCTGGCTGATGTGGCCCGCCACCCGGCGGTATTCCCCGGCGGCAACACCTTTACCCACCATATTGTCCAGCGCCTGTTCGAAAGCCAGGGCCTGACGCCGAACATCGCCATGAGCACCAACTACCTGGAAACCATCAAGATGATGGTATCGATCGGGCTGGCCTGGAGTGTATTGCCACGCACCATGCTCGACGAACAGGTTGCACCCATCGCATTACCGGGCATACAGCTGTCACGCCAGCTAGGCTACATCTTGCACACGGAGCGTACGCTGTCGAACGCGGCCAGGGCTTTCATGGCCCTGCTCGACAGCCACGCAGGGCCGGCCTGACCGGCCGTCAGCCCGGCATATCCAATTCAAGGACGCGTCATACGCCAAAGGTCTGGTACCGATGCCCAAATCAGCAAACCGCTTTTTGCGCCTGCCGCGTATTCCTGCGGCCGATCCCCAAGAGTCGGAGCAGGCCTGGCAGAACGCCCCACAACTGCTGGCCGCGCTCAATGGCGCGCGCCTGGGGGCCTGGCTATGGGACATCGATAGCGGCCGGGTCAGCTGGTCACGAGGCACCCAGGCGCTGTTCGGCTTCGACCCGCAGCGACCGTTGCCCGCCGATGTCGACTACCTCGACTTGCTGCCCGAGGAAGACCGCGCCCGCACCCGCCAGGTGTTCCAGGCCGTGTTCAACGGCGAGCCGGTGGAACAGGCCATGCGTCACCGCATTCGCTGGCCTGACGGCAGCCTGCACTGGCTGGAGATCAACGGCAGCCTGACCCACGACCAGCATGGGCGCCCGCAGATGATCGGGGTGATCCGCGAAATCACCCGCCAGCGCGAGCGGGAAACAGCGCTGATCAATTCGGAAAAGCGCTTCGCCACCCTGTTCCACCTCAGCCCCAACGCCATTTTGCTGACCCGCCGCCACGACGGCATGATCTTCGAGGTCAACCAGCATTTCGAAGACATGTTCGGCTGGCCTGGCAGCCAGGTGATCGGCAAGACCAGCCTGGAGTTGGGCCTGTGGGTCCACCCCGAACAGCGTCACCAGGTGATGGAGTCGACCCGCGCCAATGGCGGCCCGCTCATCATGGAGGTGCAGTTCCGTGCCTCCAGCGGCAAGGTGCACGACGGCATCCTCTGCACCCAGGGCATCGAACTGGAGGGCATCACCTTCCTGATCAGCACGTTCGTCGACACCACCGAACGCAAGCGCGCCGAGCAGGCCCTGAAGGACAGCCAGGAACGGCTGGACCTGGCCCTGGACTCGGCGCAGCTGGGCACCTGGGACTGGCATATCCCCAGCGGCATGCTCTACGGTTCGGCCCGCGCCGCGCAGCTTCACGGCCTGCCGCCCACCCCTTTTCACGAGTCGTTCGATGCGTTTTTCGAGGGGGTGCCGGAACAGGAGCGCAACTCGATGCGCCAGGCCTACCGCAGCCTGCGCGAAGGGCCCGCCGGCAACTACCAGATTACCTACCGGGTGCAGCTGGAGAACGGCATTTCGCGCTATATCGAAAGCCGCGCACGCCTGTACCGCGACGAACAGGGCAACCCGCTGCGCATGGCCGGCACCTTGCTCGACATTACCGACCAGGTGGAGCGCGAGCAGCGCCTGAGCGCCTCGGAAGAGAAGTTCGCCAGCCTTTTCCAGGTCAGCCCCGACCCAATCTGCGTTACCCGCCAGGACACCGGCCAGTTCATCGAGATCAACCCCGCGTTCAGCCAGACCTTTGGCTGGGGCAGCGACCAGGTGATTGGCCGCACAGCCGAGGAAATCGGCTTGTGGGCCGAGTCCATCGAACGTGCGCAACGTATCGAGCGGGTCATCCGCGAACAGGCCCTGAGCAACGTTGCCGTGGTGGTCAACCACCGCGACGGCGCGCCGCTGACCTGTGTGATCTCCAGCCGCCTGATCACCGTCGACGACCAGCCCTGCAGCGTTACCACCCTGCGCGACATCACCCAGCAACAACGCGCCGAGGCGGCGCTGCAGTCCAGCGAGGAAAAGTTCGCCAAGGCCTTCCACTCCAGCCCCGACGCCATCACCATCACCGAACGCCACAGCGGCCGCTACCTGGAAATCAACGATGGCTTCTGCCGCCTGACAGGCTACAGTGCCGCCGATGTGGTCGGCCACACGGTATATGAGATCGGTATCTGGGCCGATGACAAGCAGCGCAGCGCGTTGCTGGCCGAGTTGCGCGAGCGCGGCCGGGTGCATCACCGGGAAATGCTTGGGCGTAACAAGCGCGGCGATATCCTCACCGTGGAAGTTTCTGTCGAGCCGATCACCCTCAACGAAGTCGACTGCCTGCTGCTGACCGCACGCGACGTCAGCCAGTTGAAAAACGCCCAGGCGCAAATACGCCATCTGGCCTACCACGATCCGCTGACCAACCTGCCCAACCGTGCCCTGCTGATGGACCGCCTGAGCCAGCAGATTGCCCTGCTCAAGCGCCACAACTTGCGCGGCGCCCTGCTGTTCCTCGACCTCGACCACTTCAAGCACATCAACGACTCGCTGGGCCATCCGGTGGGCGACGCGGTGCTGAAGATCATCACCGCACGCCTGGAAGCCAGTGTGCGCCTGGAAGACACCGTGGCCCGACTGGGTGGCGACGAGTTCGTGGTATTGCTCAGCGGACTGGAAGGCAGCCGTGAGCTGGTAGAGGAAAAAGTGCGTGAACTGGCCGACACGCTGCGTGAGCTGTTGGCCGAACCGATGTCGCTGGATGGCCAGCGCCTGCAGGTGACGCCCAGCATCGGCGTGGCGCTGATCCCCGACCACGGCACCACGCCGGCCGATCTGCTCAAGCGTGCCGATATCGCCCTTTACCGGGCAAAGGACTCTGGGCGCAACACCACCCAGTTGTTCCACACCACCATGCAGAAGGCCGCCAGCGAACGCCTGCGCATGGAAAACGACCTGCGCCTGGCCTTGGCCCGCGGTGAACTGGCGTTGTACTTCCAGCCGCAGGTGGATGCCCGCGACAACCGCATCGTCGGCGCCGAGGTGCTGCTGCGCTGGCATCACCCGCAACTCGGCCAGCAGCCGCCCTCGCAGTTCATCCAGGTGCTGGAAGAAAGCGGCCTGATCCTGGAAGTTGGCAGCTGGATCCTTGACGAAGCCTGCGATGCTTGCGCGCACATGCTGGCCGACGGCCTGATCGACGCGGATGATTTCAGCCTGTGCGTGAACATCAGCCCTCGGCAGTTCCGCCAAAACGACTTTGTCGGGCGTGTGTTGCGCAGCCTGGACGACTATCGGCTGCCACGACACATGCTCAAGCTGGAAATCACCGAAGGCATCGTCATCCAGAACCTGGAAGACACCATCAGCAAAATGCGCGAACTGAAGCACTACGGGGTGAGTTTTGCCATGGATGACTTCGGCACGGGCTATTCATCGCTGACCTACCTCAAGCGCCTGCCGGTCGATGCGCTGAAGATCGACCAGACCTTTGTGCGCGATGCACCGATCGACCCCAACGACGCCGAAATCGTCCGCGCCATTGTCGCCATGGCCCGCAGCCTGGACCTGGCGGTGATTGCCGAGGGGGTCGAACTGACTGAACAGCTTGAGTTTCTGGAACGGCTGGGCTGTCACCTGTATCAGGGCTACCTGCACAGCCGGCCGTTGCCGTTGCCAGAGTTTCGCAAGCTGTTGCTGGAAGCGCCGGCAGACTACTGACCGCCTGGCTGCCAGCGCCTGCACGGTAGCGCGTCAGGAGCACAAAAAAGGGCACCCCTGGGGGTGCCCTTCTTCATCGCAGCGTGATCAGTTCAGCGCTGGTTTGTCGCCATTGATCGGGATGCGCTTGGCCTTGGCTTCTTCAGGCACGATGCGCAGCAGGTCGATGCTGAGCAGGCCGTTGGCCAGGCCGGCGGCTTTCACTTCGATATGGTCAGCCAGGCGGAACGACAGCTTGAAGGCGCGTTGCGCGATACCCTGATGCAGGTAGGTCACTTCAGCGGCGCCATTGTCGCGCTTGCCACCGGTCACGGTCAGGACACCTTTCTCAACCTGCAGGTCGAGGTCCTCCTCTTGGAAACCGGCTGCGGCTACTACGATGCGATAGTGGTCCTCGCCATGTTTTTCCACGTTGTAGGGCGGGTAGCTGCTACCGGCCTCATTACGTGCCGCGGATTCGAACAGGTCGTTGAAACGGTCGAAACCAACGGAATGGCGGAACAGTGGAGCAAGAG
This sequence comes from Pseudomonas sp. NMI542_15, assembly GCF_021283425.1. Taxonomy (NCBI): domain Bacteria; kingdom Pseudomonadati; phylum Pseudomonadota; class Gammaproteobacteria; order Pseudomonadales; family Pseudomonadaceae; genus Pseudomonas; species Pseudomonas sp. NMI542_15. The sequence goes on from NZ_JAJSRO010000035.1 coordinate 24,130, forward strand.
AGAAAGCGGTAGTCATGGTCATAAACTCCTGAGATTCAGCAAGTAAGTCATTACGCGACCCGGCTTCGGCATCGCGTACTCAAAAGATATGGCCGAGGGAAAAGCTTTCAAGGGGCAATGATAAAAAAATTTGAAATCGGTGTAGCCCTTTTCGCGGGCATGCCCGCTCCCAAAGGATCACCACAGGCCTCAGGACCAGTGCACTACCTGCGGGAGCGGGCGCGCCCGCGAAGAGGCCAGCTCAGGCAACACAGGCCTCCAAAGCCTGCACCTCAACCCCCAGCAACCGGCTGATCCGCGCGCAGTCATCTTCCCGGCGCAACTCGGCAAACAGCACCACCGCTTCGGGGTAACTGCGGGTCAGCATGGCCAGCCATTGCTTCATCCGCCCCGGTGCATAACGCGGTGACAGTTTGGCCTGGGCCTGACGCCAGAACTCGCGCAACAACGGCAGCAGGTTATCCCAGCTCATCGGCTGATAGTCCCGCCCATCACGGGCTGCGGCAATCTGCAGACCCAGGTCCGGGCGCGATACCAGGCCACGGCCCAGCATGATGTCCTCGGCCCCGCTGACCTCACGGCACCGCCGCCAGTCATCAACAGTCCAGATCTCGCCATTGGCGAACACCGGTACCTTGACCACATCCTGCACCCGCGCCACCCATTCCCAGTGCGCCGGCGGCTTGTAGCCCTCGACCTTGGTCCGCGCATGCACCACCAGATGCGCCGAGCCCCCCTCTGCCAATGCCGTGGCACACTCAAGCGCGCCGTCGGGGCTGTCGAAACCCAGGCGCATCTTCGAGGTTACCGGGATATGCGCCGGCACTGCGCGGCGCACCTCCCGCACGATGGCGTGCAGCAACTCCGGCTCTTTGAGCAGCACGGCACCGCCACGTGACTTGTTCACGGTCTTGGCCGGGCAGCCGAAGTTCAGGTCGATCACTGGCGCACCCAGCTCACAGGCCAGCGCCGCGTTTTCCGCCAGGCACACCGGGTCCGACCCCAGCAACTGCACGCGCATGGGCACCCCCGCAGCCGTACGCGCGCCCTGGCGCAGCTCGGGCGCCAGCTTGTCGAACGAGGACGGCGGCAGCAGGCGGTCGCACACGCGAATGAACTCAGTGACGCACCAGTCGATACCGCCCACGCGGGTCAATACGTCGCGCAGGATGTTGTCAACCAGCCCCTCCATGGGGGCCAGGGCAATTTGCATGTCGGGGTCTCGGTGAAAAAGCCGGCAGTCTAACAAAAATTGTCGACGATTCAGGTGCCGATCAGCGCCGGACCGTAGCCATCTACGAATTCCGCCGGCATGCGCCTGGGCTTGCCGCTGGACAGCTCGATGCAGGCAAAGGTGGTGTGCGCACGCAGCAGGGTTACGCCGTCACGCGGGCGCTTGAGCTGAAAGCGCCGGGTCATGCGCAGGCGCTGATCCCAGTCGATGATCCAGGTGGCCAGTTGCAGCTCGTCATCCTCGTAGGCGGCGGCCAGGTAATCGATTTCGTGACGCACCACCGCCATCGCCCGATCCAGGCGCCGATACTCCGCCAGGTCCAGCCCCAGGCGCTGGGAGTGGCGCCAGGCGCAACGCTCCAGCCACGTGACGTAGACCGCGTTGTTGGCATGACCAAGGCCGTCGATGTCCTCGCTGCTGACGCGCAGGTCGATGACGAAGGGTGTTGCCAGGTCCCAGCTCATGTTCGCTTCCTTGGCACAAAAGGCGATTTAGCAGCGACCTGCAGGGCAATGTCCAGCCCCTGCGCAAGATTTACCGGCCTCATCGCCGGCAAGCCAGCTCCCACAAAAACCGCGCAGGACTCCAGGTTTGCGCCGTACCTGTGGGAGCTGGCTTGCCGGCAATGAGGCCAGCACAGGCAACACCATCAGGCGGTTTGCCGCGCTGGCTCGTCAGCCCGGGCCAGCAATTCGAGCACGGCCACACTCAGCCGCGGGTCGGCCAGCACCCGCTGGTGGCCGCCCTCCTCCAACATCAGCAAACGGCTATCGAACCAGGCCTTATGAATGACATGGGCTTCATCGGCGGCCACGAGGGCGTCATCGGCGGCATGCACCACCAACCCCGGAAGCTCAAGCTGGTAACCGGTCACATCCAGCCGCGCAATCTGCATGCCCACGTCCCGCTCCACCTGGCGTATGAAAGCCGCCCGCGCCCGCGCCGGCATCCCCAGGCGATGAGCAAAGCCACGCAACACACCCAGCAGCCGCGCCGGGGCAGCAATGCTCACAGCCGCTTCCGTGCGCAACCCCATCTGCAGGGCCAGCAGCACACTGGCACCCCCCATCGAGTGGCCAATGACCGCACGCAGCGGCGGCAGCTCTGCAGCGGCCTCCAGCAGTGCCCGGGCAAACAGCACCACATTTGCCTGCTCGCCCGGCGAACGGCCATGGCCCGGCCCTTCCAGCGACACCACCGTGTGCCCGGCCTGGACCAAGGTCTCGATCAAAGCGGCAAACTGGGTCGGGCGCCCTTCCCAACCATGCATCAGCAACACGGTCGGCCCTTTGCCCCAGCGCAAGGCAGACAAGCCGAAGCGCAGGGTGATGCGTTCGGCGCTGGCCAGCGCGGGCAACTCCCATTCCCTAGGTGGCAGGTTGCGCGGGGTCATGAAGGCACGGCGCATCTTGCCCGCGACATGCTCAGGGGCCAGCCGGCCCAGGGTGCCATTGACACCACGAATCCAGCTCAGGGTAGTCATCGCCATGCTCCAGGGTTAAAGCACCGCCGATTTGGCGGCGCGCAGAATACGGTCAGAAAGTTCACCGGTACCCAAGGCACGGGCCAGGGCAAGGCCGCCAACCATGAGCGCCAGATCAGCCAGGGCCTTGTCGGCATCTTCAGGCCGGTCAACCATGGCGGCAGTCATCAGCTCGATGTGCTCAGCCAATACCTCGCGGAACGCCTCTGGCAGGCGCTGCATCTCGCCCAGCGAGTTGGGCAGCGGGCAAGCGTGCACTTCGGCATCCCGGTGCTTGCGCGACAGGTAAAAGGCACTGGCCAGCGCCCGCCGCCCTGCACCATCGAGGCTGGGGTCGATCTGGGCGAGCAAGGCGCGGCGCTCACCCAGCAGCTGGCGAAACGCTTCGAGCATCAGCTCGTCCTTGCTGTCAAAGTGGGCATAGAAACCACCGACGGTCAGGCCTGCCGCCCCCATCACCTGGCTAACGCTGGGCTCGGCCGGGCCGTGCTGGATCAGCGCACTGCGCGCTGCTTCCAGGATGCGTTCGCGGGTTCTGCTCTTCTTGTCGCTCATCAGGCATCCGCCTTTCAAAATATGATGCTTGAAATATTATGCATATCATATTTTTTGGCAAGCAAAATTTTACGCCGCTGGTCAGCTGCGATTTTTCGGAAGGGCGAAAAAACAAAAGGCCCATTCAATAAGCGAATGAGCCTTTAAAATCCCGCAAAACGCGGGTAAATGTGGCGTCCCCTAGGGGACTCGAACCCCTGTTACCGCCGTGAAAGGGCGGTGTCCTAGGCCACTAGACGAAGGGGACGTAACCTTCGCGAAGATCCACTTGCGTGAACCCTGGCAGAAATGGTGGAGCTAAGCGGGATCGAACCGCTGACCTCCTGCATGCCATGCAGGCGCTCTCCCAGCTGAGCTATAGCCCCGAAACAAAAGGCTCATCAATAATCGACGAGCCTTTTTAAGCCCTGCAAAAACGCAGGAAAAAGTGGCGTCCCCTAGGGGACTCGAACCCCTGTTACCGCCGTGAAAGGGCGGTGTCCTAGGCCACTAGACGAAGGGGACGTAACCTTCGTGCCGATCCGCTTACGCGAACCGCGGCAAAATTGGTGGAGCTAAGCGGGATCGAACCGCTGACCTCCTGCATGCCATGCAGGCGCTCTCCCAGCTGAGCTATAGCCCCAGATTTCTAGCCTCGCGGCCCAGCGACAAGTGCACCATCGCTTGTGTAAAACTGGCGTCCCCTAGGGGACTCGAACCCCTGTTACCGCCGTGAAAGGGCGGTGTCCTAGGCCACTAGACGAAGGGGACGAACCTTCTTACCTTCAAGACCTGGTTGCTGGACCCGGTCTTGCTTGCCAGCCTTGACTGACAAGCGGAATTTGGTGGAGCTAAGCGGGATCGAACCGCTGACCTCCTGCATGCCATGCAGGCGCTCTCCCAGCTGAGCTATAGCCCCACAATGTCGCTTTGAACTGAACCGCTGGCTGGGTGCCTGACGATTCGTTTTCGTTCATCGCTGTGGACGGGGCGCATATTAAGATCGGATTGCAGGGCTGTCAAACGAAATTTTGAAAATATTCAAAAGTTTTTTCACAGATAACAATCACTTACCGCCCTGCCCCAGCAAAACCTCACCCTCGAACCCTTGTAGGAGCGGCGTTGTGTCGCGATAGGACCGCAGCGCGGTCCCACAATCTTCGCCTTGAAGCAATATCATCGGGGCCGCTTTGCGGCCCTTTCGCGGCACACGGCTGCTACTACACGGTTCAGCGGCAGCTTTCAAAACACCGTCAAGCGATAGAAGCCAGCAGCTTTTCCCACTCTTTGTTTTCTTTCTTCGAAACGCCACCCAGCAGGTCCAAGGCCTGGCGCAGGCGATAGCGGGTCAGGTCGGGGCCGAGGATTTCCATGGCGTCCAGTACCGACACCGAGCTGGCCTGGCCGGTAATGGCGGCGAACATCAGCGGCATCGCATCACGCAACTTCAGCTCCAGCGCCTCGACCACGGCCTGGATGCAGCCGGTGATGCGCTCTTTTTCCCACTGGCGCAGGCTTTCGAGCTTCCACAGGATCAGCTGGATCACCTGGCGCACCTGGTCGGCCGACAGTTTTTTGCTTTCGAACAGCTTGGCATCCAGTTTCAGCGCGCCTTCAAAGAAGAACCCGCCCAGCGGGGCAACCTGGCTGAAGGTCTCGACCCGGCCCTGCACGTGCGGGGCAATCTTCATCATGTAGTCGCTGTTGAATGCCCACTTCTGCAGCCGTGTAGCGAATTCCTCGACCGGCAGTTCGCGCAACCACTGGCCGTTGAGCCAGGACAGTTTCTCGATGTCGAAGATCGGGCCACCCAGCGAAATACGCGACAGGTCGAAGTGCTCGACCATTTCGTCCAGCGAGAACTTCTCGCGCTCGTCCGGCATCGACCAGCCCATGCGGCCCAGGTAGTTGAGCATCGCCTCAGGCATGAAGCCCATGCGCTCGTAGAAGGTCACCGAGGTCGGGTTCTTGCGTTTGGACAGCTTGGACTTGTCCGGGTTGCGCAGCAGCGGCATGTAGCACAGCTTGGGCTGCTCCCAGCCGAAGTATTCGTACAACTTGATCAGCTTGGGCGCCGACGGCAGCCACTCTTCGCCACGCAGTACGTGGGTGATGCCCATCAGGTGGTCGTCCACCACGTTGGCCAGGAAGTACGTCGGCAGGCCGTCGTTCTTCATCAGCACCTGCATGTCCATGCGGTCCCATGGGATCTCGACATCGCCACGCAGCATGTCCGGTACCACGCAGACACCTTCGCTCGGCACCTTCATGCGGATCACATGTGGCTCGCCGGCGTCCAGGCGGCGCTGCACTTCTTCGGCGCTCAACAGCAGCGCGCGGCCGTCGTAGCGCGGGGTTTCGCCGCGGGCCTGTTGCTCGGCACGCATTTGCTCCAGCTCTTCGGCGGTGCAGAAGCAGTAGAAGGCATGACCGGCATCCACCAGCTGCTTGGCATACTTCGCGTAGATCTCGCCACGCTCGCTCTGCCGGTACGGGCCGTGCGGGCCGCCCACATCCGGGCCTTCGTTCCATTCGATGCCGAGCCAGCGCAGGGCGTCGAAGATCTGCTGTTCCGACTCGCGCGTGGAGCGCAGCTGGTCGGTGTCTTCGATGCGCAGGATGAACTCACCGCCGTGCTGCTTGGCAAAGCAGTAGTTGAACAGGGCGATGTAGGCAGTGCCGACATGGGGGTCGCCGGTAGGCGATGGCGCGATACGCGTACGTACGGTGGTCATGGAAGGTCTCGAACTGAAGATGAAACAAAGGCGGGATGTTAGCAGGAGGCAGGCACCGGGCTCCAGCAATGGCGCGAACGTCACTTGTCGACAGCCCCTGCAGCGCTGTTAAATTTGTTTACATTTCTGGAACGATAGTGCCCATGCCTGCCCAACTCAAACGTCGCCTGCTGGTCTTCTTCACCCTGGTGGCCATCATCGCCCTCGCCTTTCTGGCCCACTGGTACTTCAAGGGCCGCTTCTACGAGAGTACCGACAACGCCTACGTACAGGGCGAGATCACCCGTATTTCCAGCCAGCTGGGCGCACGTATCGAGGCGGTGCCGGTCGAGGACAACCAGCATGTCAACAAAGGTGACCTGCTGGTGCGCCTGGAAGTAGCAGACTTCGAGCTGGCGGTTGACCGCGCCCGCGCTACCCTGGCTACCCGCGAAGCAGAATACGCGCAAGCGCAAAGCCGCCTGACCCAGCAGGGTAGCCTGATCGCCGCCGGGCAGGCGCAGGTGGCAGCCAACCAAGCCACGTTCGAGCGCTCGCGGGTAGACCTGAGCCGTGCCGAAAAGCTGCGCAAGCCAGGCTTCATATCCGAAGAGCGGGTCACCACCCTGTCGGCGGACAGCCATGTCGCCGGCTCTCAGGTCGACAAAGCCCGCGCCGACCTGCAAAGCCAGCGCCAGCAGGTCAACGCCCTGAACGCCGACCTCAAACGCCTTGATGCACAGATCGCCAACGCCCGCGCCGACCTGGCACAGGCCGAACTGAACCTGACCCGCTGCGAAATCCGCGCGCCGATCAGCGGCACCATCGGCCAGCGCAACGCGCGCAATGGCCAGGTGGTGCAGGCTGGCGCCTACCTGCTGTCGATCGTGCCCGACGAAGACATCTGGGTGCAGGCCAACTTCAAGGAAACCCAGATCGGCCGGATGCAGCCCGGGCAACGCGCCGAGCTGCTGTTCGACAGCTACCCGGATACCCCCATCGAAGGCCGGGTCGACAGTGTCTTCGCTGCCTCGGGCGCGCAATTCAGCCTGCTGCCACCCGACAACGCCACCGGCAACTTCACCAAGGTGGTACAGCGCATCCCGGTGAAACTCACCTTCAGCGCCGACAACCCGCTGCACGGGCGCATTCGCCCCGGCATGTCGGTGACTGCCACCGTCGACCTGCGCAGCGAAAGCGAAGGCCACAATGGCCGGTGACCAATTGCTCCGGCCCACCGCTGAGCCCACCCGCCGCGACTGGATCGCGGTAATGAGCGTGATGCTCGGTGCGTTCATGGCGGTGCTGGATATCCAGATCACCAATTCGTCGCTGAAAGACATCCAGGGCGCACTGTCAGCGACGCTGGAGGAAGGCTCATGGATTTCCACCTCGTATCTGGTGGCGGAAATCATCATGATCCCGCTGACTGCCTGGCTGGTGCAGTTACTCTCGGCGCGGCGCCTGGCGGTGTGGGTTTCTGCAGGGTTTCTGTTGTCGTCACTGCTGTGCTCGATGGCCTGGAACCTGGAGAGCATGATCCTGTTCCGCGCCCTGCAAGGCTTTACCGGCGGCGCACTGATCCCGCTGGCGTTTACCCTTACCCTGATCAAGCTGCCCGAACACCACCGCGCCAAAGGCATGGCGATGTTCGCCATGACCGCCACGTTCGCCCCCTCCATCGGCCCCACGCTGGGCGGTTGGCTGACTGAGAACTGGGGCTGGGAGTACATCTTCTACATCAACATCCCGCCCGGCCTGGTGATGATTGCCGGCCTGATGTATGGGCTGGAGAAGAAAGAGGCGCACTGGGAACTGCTGAAAAGCACCGATTACGCAGGCATCGTCACCCTGGGCCTGGGGTTGGGCTGCCTGCAGGTGTTTCTCGAAGAAGGCCACCGCAAGGACTGGCTGGAGTCGAACTTGATCGTTGGCCTGGGCAGCATCGCCCTGATCAGCCTCATCACCTTCGTCATCCTGCAGTTTTCCAAGCCGCACCCGCTGATCAACCTGCGCATTCTCGGTAACCGCAACTTCGGCTTGTCGAGCATCGCCAGCCTGGGCATGGGCGTAGGCCTGTACGGGTCAATCTACCTGTTGCCGCTGTACCTGGCGCAGGTGCAGGGTTACAACGCCCTGCAGATCGGCGAGGTGATCATGTGGATGGGTGTCCCGCAGCTGTTCCTGATCCCGTTGGTGCCGCAACTGATGAAGGTGGTGTCACCCAAAGTGTTGTGCGCCTTGGGGTTCTGCCTGTTCGGCGCCGCCAGTTTCGGTTCGGGGGTGCTGAACCCGGACTTTGCCGGGCCGCAATTCAACCAGATCCAGATCATCCGCGCCCTGGGCCAGCCGATGATCATGGTGACCATTTCGCTGATCGCCACGGCTTACATCCAGCCGCAGGATGCGGGGTCGGCATCGAGCCTGTTCAATATCCTGCGTAACCTGGGGGGTGCGATTGGTATCGCCTTGCTGGCCACGTTGCTGGATGCGCGGACCAAGGTGTATTTCGATTACCTGCGCGAATCGGTAGTGCCGAGCAACCCACAGGTGGCAGAACGGCTGGCGCAACTGGCGGAGCGCCTGGGCAATGACAATGCAGCGCTGGGCAAGCTGAGCGAGATTACCCATCAGCAGGCCATGATCATGGCCTACAACGATGCTTTCCACTTTGTCGGGATCGGGTTGGCGGTGAGCATGGTGGCAGTGTTGCTGACCCGCAAGCTGCCGGCGGGGTTGAAGGCTGGGGAAGCTCACTAGCTTGTACTGGCCCTATCGCCGGCAAGCCAGCTCTCACAGGTACCGGGCAAATTTTGAATGCAGCGGCACACCTGTGGGAGCTGGCTTGCCGACGACAGGGCCAGTTCATCCACCCAAAGGGATCAGCTGGTAATCAACCGCTCGCGCAGCTGGGTAATCTCGTCGCGCAGCTGCGCCGCAGCTTCGAACTCCAGGTCGCGGGCGAGCTGCATCATCTTCTCTTCCAGCTGCTTGATGCGCTTGGTGATCTCGCCCGGTGTACGCAGCTCTGCCTCATAGCGGGCGCTCTCCTCTGCCGCCTTGGCCATGCCCTTGCGCTTTTTGCTGCGCGCGCCGGGCACGGTAGCGCCTTCCATGATGTCGGTGATGTCCTTGACCACACCCTTGGGCACGATACCGTTGGCTTCGTTGAAAGCGATCTGCTTTTCCCGGCGTCGCTCGGTTTCGTCAATTGCCCGCTGCATCGAGCCGGTAATATTGTCGGCGTACAGAATCGCCCGGCCATTGAGGTTACGCGCAGCACGGCCAATGGTCTGGATCAGGGAGCGCTCGGAACGCAGAAAACCTTCTTTGTCCGCATCCAGAATCGCCACCAGCGACACTTCTGGCATGTCCAGGCCTTCGCGCAGCAGGTTGATGCCCACCAGCACATCGAAAGTACCCAGGCGCAGGTCGCGGATGATCTCCACCCGCTCCACCGTGTCGATGTCCGAGTGCAGGTAGCGCACCCGCACATCGTGGTCGGCGAGGTAATCGGAAAGGTCCTCGGCCATGCGCTTGGTCAGCGTAGTGGCCAGCACCCGCTCCCCCACCGCCACGCGCTTGCGGATTTCCGACAGCAGGTCGTCTACCTGGGTCAGTGCCGGGCGTATCTCGACTTGCGGGTCGACCAGGCCGGTCGGGCGCACGACCTGCTCCGCCACGCGCCCGGCATGCTCAGCCTCATAGGGGCCCGGGGTCGCGGAGACGAAGATGGTCTGCGGGCTGACGTCTTCCCATTCGTCGAAGCGCATCGGCCGGTTGTCCAGTGCCGAAGGCATGCGGAAGCCGTATTCGACCAGGGTTTCCTTGCGCGAACGGTCACCCTTGTACATGGCGCCTACCTGCGGAACGCTGACGTGGGATTCGTCGATGACCAGCAGCGCATCGGCTGGCAGGTAGTCGTACAGGGTGGGTGGTGGCGCCCCGGCAGGGCGCCCGGACAGGTAGCGTGAATAGTTCTCGATGCCGTTGCAGTAGCCCAGCTCCATGATCATCTCAAGGTCGAAGCGGGTACGCTGCTCCAGGCGTTGCGCTTCTACCAGCTTGTTGGCCTTGTGCAGGTACTCAAGGCGCTCCTTGAGCTCTTCCTTGATGCCCTCCACGGCCTCCAGCAGGGTTTCCCGCGGGGTAACGTAGTGGCTCTTGGGGTAGAAGGTGAATCGCGGCAGCTTGCGGAAGACCTCGCCAGTGAGCGGGTCGAAGGCGGCTATGTTCTCCACCTCGTCATCGAACAGCTCGATGCGGATGGCCTCTAGGTCCGACTCGGCCGGGAAGATATCGATCACATCACCCCGCACGCGGAAAGTGGCACGGGCAAAGTCCATTTCGTTGCGGGTGTACTGCAGGTCGGCCAGGCGGCGCAGCAGTGCGCGCTGATCGAGCTTGTCGCCGCGGTCCACATGCAGGACCATTTTCAGGTAGGACTCGGGGCTGCCGAGGCCATAGATGCAAGACACGGTGGTGACGATGATTGCATCGCGCCGCTCCAGCAGCGCCTTGGTCGCGGACAGGCGCATCTGCTCGATGTGGTCGTTGATCGAGGCGTCCTTCTCGATGAAGGTGTCCGACGATGGTACGTAGGCCTCGGGCTGGTAGTAGTCGTAGTAGGAAACGAAATACTCCACCGCGTTGTTGGGGAAAAACGCCTTGAATTCGCCGTAGAGCTGCGCGGCCAGGGTCTTGTTCGGTGCCAGGACAAGTGTCGGGCGCTGCACCTGCGCGATGACGTTGGCGATGCTGAAGGTCTTGCCCGACCCGGTCACGCCGAGCAGCGTCTGGTGCGACAGCCCCGCTTCGATGCCTTCGACCATCTGACGGATGGCCTCTGGCTGGTCGCCGGCCGGCTGAAAACGGGTGACGAGCTGGAACTCGGACATGTTTGACCTCGCGGTGCTGCAGCAACTGTAAATTTAGCCAGTAGTCTATACCCAAATGCGGCTAGCTGGGGGCGCTTTCAAGGCTGGGCTGTGAGCGCTTGTTACAGTGGACCCGGCAATTAGACCAATGGTCGAAAAATATTTGCGCAAATAGCCGGAAAAGCTGTGCCAGAGTGTCGCAGTGACCGGACGGTATCACTATACTGACTCCCCGTTTGTGCACCGCTTCAGTGCATTCGGCTGGAGCGTGTACGCCCTATCACTCTCCAATCAGAGCCAAGGTAACAATGAGCCTGTTTTCCGCTGTCGAGCTGGCACCCCGCGACCCTATTCTGGGCCTCAACGAAGCATTCAACGCCGACCCACGTACCGATAAGGTCAACCTGGGCGTTGGCGTGTACTGCAATGAGGAAGGCCGCATTCCGCTGCTGCGCGCCGTGATCGAAGCCGAAACCCAGCGTGCCGCCCAGCACGCCTCGCGCGGCTACCTGCCGATCGACGGCATCGCCACTTATGACCAGGCCGTGCAAAAACTTATCTTTGGCGCCGAGTCGCCACTGCTGGCCGCTGGCCGCGTGGTCACCGTGCAAGCCGTTGGCGGCACCGGCGCGCTGAAGATCGGCGCCGACTTCCTCAAGCGCCTGTCGCCCAACGCTGTGGTAGCCATCAGCGACCCGAGCTGGGAAAACCACCGCGCACTGTTCGAGACTGCCGGCTTCCCGGTACAGAATTACCGCTACTACGACGCGCCAAGCAACGACGTCAACCGCGCGGGCATGCTGGAAGACCTGAACAACCTGCCGGCCGGCTCGATCGTGGTGCTGCATGCTTGCTGCCACAACCCGACCGGTGTCGACCTGGGCCTGGACGACTGGAAAAACGTCCTGGAAGTGGTCAAGGCCAAGGGCCATGTGCCGTTCCTGGACATGGCCTATCAGGGCTTTGGTGACGGCATCGCCGAAGATGCCTTCGCCGTGCGCCTGTTCGCCGAGTCGGGCCTGGAGTTCTTCGTTTCCAGCTCGTTCTCCAAGTCGTTCTCGCTGTACGGCGAGCGCGTTGGCGCACTGTCGATCGTCACCGCCTCGAAGGATGAGAGCACTCGCGTGCTGTCGCAGGTCAAGCGTGTGATCCGTACCACCTACTCCAACCCGCCGACCCATGGCGCAACCATCGTCGCTACCGTGCTGAACAGCGACGAACTGCGCCAAATGTGGGAAGCCGAGCTGGGCGAGATGCGCCAGCGCATCCACGGCATGCGTCAGCAAATGGTCAGCCTGCTGGCTGAATATGGCGCCAAGCGCGACTTCAGCTTCGTTGGCCGACAGGCAGGCATGTTCTCCTACTCGGGCCTGACCGTTGAACAGGTAGCCCGCCTGAAGAACGAGTTTGGCATCTACGCACTGGACACCGGACGCATCGCGGTTGCCGCGCTGAACCAGAGCAACATCCACGTGGTAACCAAGGCCATCGTCGAAGTGCTGTAACCTGTTGATTTGCCTGGGAGAGGCTTGACTTCTTCCAGGCAGTCAGTAAGATACGCACAGATTCCGCGATAGCTCAGTCGGTAGAGCAAATGACTGTTAATCATTGGGTCCCTGGTTCGAGTCCAGGTCGCGGAGCCAAACATTGAAAAGCCCCCGGGTGCGCAAGCAACCGGGGGCTTTTTTGCATTGCATCGGATTTACTGGCCCAGCGGCTCGGTCACTGGCTTGCCCTCGTCCACCAGGCTCCAGGCCAGCAGCTTGGCGGGCTGGGTCTTGCTGGCATTGCGTGACACGCTGTGCACGGTGCCTGGCGCCTCGTACCAGTACTCACCGGCCTTGTAGGTCTTTTCCGGATCGTTGTTGAGCTTCGACACCACTGCCCCCTCCAGAACGTAGGCCATCACTGCGCCGGGGTGCTGATGCGCGGGCGATGCCTCGCCAGGGGCGTAGCTCACCGTAAGCATGACAGCCGTTTTGCCCGGGGCGTTCGAGGGTTGTTGCTGCTGCAGGACTTTGACCTGGTCGGCAACGTCGCCGTGGGCCCAGGCGGGGGCTTGGACGGCGAGCAGGGCAAAAAGGACGATAGCCAAGGGTTTCATGGCGGGCTTCTCCTGGATGACTAATGCCAGCAGGTTAGGCCTTCGTTGGCTGAAGACAAATGGCCAATTCGAGGTAAAAGCAGGGGGCCGATTTTACCTGTGCCGCCCGCTCCCACAAGTTCATTCGCCACAGGTGCTGTACCTGTGGGAGCGGGCATGCCCGCGAAGAGGCCGGTACAGGCAACCAAGAGCTCAGCTGCTACGCCCAATCGGGTAGAACACGCCTTGGCTCCAGACCCCCAGCCATTCCTCGCCGTCGATTTCACGCGCCACCGCCAGCTCTACCAACTGATAGAAAACATTGCGGTGAATCAGCGCCTCAAGGTTGCTGCGCATCAGCACATAGGGCGATGGCTCCTGCGTCACCGGGTCGATGACCACACGCAAAGGGTTGTCCGGCCCGGCGTCAACCTGGTCCTCGACATTGCTGGTGAAGCGCAGCACCTGCTGCTCCCCCTCCCCCAGCACCTCCAGAGCCACGGCCACAAATGGGGCATCGTCGACGCGGATGCCAACCTTTTCTACCGGGGTAATCAGGAAGTAGTCATCGCCATCGCGGCGAATGATCGTGGAAAACAACCGCACCATCGGTTTGCGCCCGATCGGCGTGCCCAGGTAATACCAGGTGCCATCGCGGGCAATGCGCATATCGATGTCACCGCAAAAATCCGGGTTCCACAGATGCACCGGCGGCAGGCCCTTGGCCTTGGGGATCTGTGCCAGAAGATCATTGGCCTTGCCGGAATCACTCATCACGCCTGCCTCATTCGCTCATACCCAGAAGGCTACGAGCGTACTCGCGCATCGGCGCACCAAGCAAATCCTCCGGGGTGTTGTCGTGGAACGTCAACAAACCGCCACGGCTCTTGATGCGTGCGGTGTCGATCAGGTAGCGGGTATTGGTTTCGATCAACATCATCTGCACCACGCCAGTGTCCCACCCCAGCCGGTCGACGGCCTGTTCGTCATACCACTCATCGCCATTGCCGATGCGGTCGTCGGTACGGGCGAAGCGGGTGTACAGGACGTAGTCGGCACCCACCGAGCGTGCCTGGGCAATGGCGTCTTCCAGGCCCAATGGGCCTTGGGCGCGGCGCACCAACGGGAAATACTCGACAAAGCTCTTGAACGCCTCGTCAGCCACCGCATTCTGCCGTGGCACCGGCCCCTTGCCCGGCGGCACGAATGCGCCCTGGCCGATGAAAATGAACGAATCGGGCTGCAGGCGGATCGACAGGGTACGCCGGGTATCGCTGTGGTCCAGCAGACCGGCATCGCTCATGTGATAGCGGACGCCTTCGCCCATATCGCTGACATTCATGCAGCCGCCCAGCGCCATCAGCGCCAGCAGCAAGACCAGGCTACGCATCTTTCCTCCAGTGGCCGGCGACGAAAAACCGGCGAATAGCAGGCGGATGCAGCTTTTGCGCCAGCTTCAGCCGCCAATCACCTTCATCACCATCACATCACCGGAAAACGCCAGGTCCTGCTTGTCTGCCAGCGCCTTGACCAACAGGCGCTGCAGGGCCGGAAGGGCCTGATGACGCGGCTTTTCCAGCAGGTCACCGACGAAGTGGCGATTGCTCGAAGACAGGCAGCCATGCAACCAGCCCGTGGAGGACAGGCGCAAGCGCGAGCAGGTACGGCAAAACGGCACGCTCTCGTTGGCGATGATGCCGAAGTGGCCAATGCCCGGGATTTCATAGCGCAGGGCTGTAGCGTCCAGCGGCGCATCGACCTGGACATAGGCATACTTGCCGCCGATCAGCGCCAGCAACTGGTCGAGCCCGACGAACTGCTGCACAAAGGCATTGTGCTCACGGGCCAGGTGGCCCATGCGCATGAGTTCTATGAAGCGCAACTCGAAGCCGCGCTCCAGGCAGTAATCCAGCAGCGGCAATACCTGGTCGAGGTTGTGCCCGCGCATTGGCACCATGTTCACCTTGATTCGCATGCCCAGCGCAGTGGCCTGCTCCATACCCGCCAGCACACTGGCCAGGTCGCCGCCCCGGGCAATGCGGCGGAAGGCCTGGGGGTCGAGAGTGTCGAGGGAAACATTCAGGCGTCGGATACCCGCCGCTTGCAGCTGGGGCAGCTTGCGTGCCAACAGCTGGCCATTGGTGGTCAGCGAGATATCGTCGAGGTCGAGCTTGGCCACTGCGGCCAGAAAGGCATCCAGGCGCGGGCTGACCAGCGGCTCACCCCCTGTGATGCGTAGGCGCTCGATACCCGCCGCTTCGATCAGGTAAGCCACGCCGCGGGCCAGGGCATCTGCCGAGAGCTCGTCTTGCGCCGCCACCAGGCGTTTGCCGTCGGGCACGCAGTAGGTGCAGGCATAATTGCAAGCAGCCGTCAGGCTGACACGCAGGTTGCGAAAGCGCCTGCCTTGACGATCGACAATCATGAATGACTCCGGCATGGATGATAGGGGCAGGCGAAACCTGACTCATAAATCAGGTTTTTGCAAGCCCCCGCACCCTGCCGGTTTCAGCGTCAAGTGACGGAACGCTTCAGTTCGTCGGTTCCGGATCGCGTTTGCGTTTGTTGCCCATGCGCACACCGATGTCCATCAGGAACTGGAAGAAACCTTCCTGATCCTCAAGCACATTGCTCCAGAACGGCGAGTGGTACAGCGCAACGGCGCCGTGCACCAGCGCCCAGGCGGCGCAGTAATGGAAATACGGTGGTACGTCTTCGAGCTTGCCTTCGCTGATGCGGCCCTTGATCAGCTGAGTCAGGCGATCGAAGTTGGAGGCACGGATACTGTGCAGTTGCTCGACCATTTCCGGCACCTGGTTGCCCTTGACCACCTTCTCTTCCAGGCGATCGAACAACCGGTAACGTTGCGGGTCGCGCATGCGGAACTCGAAGTAGGCGCGTGACAGGGCTTCCTTGTCACGGTCGACGTCGGCCGAGTGCAACAGTTCGTTCAGGTCGCGCTCATAGTCGAGCATCAGGCGCAGGTAGATTTCCGCCTTTGACTTGAAATGCTTGTAGATCGTGCCTTTGCCGATACCCACGGCGTCGGCGATCATTTCGACAGTGACGCTGTCCTCACCCTGTTCGAGAAACAGCTTGAGCGCGGTGTCGAGGATTTCCTGTTCGCGACGGCGAAACTCACGGACCTTACGAGGTTCTTTCTGCATGGGAAGGACTGGATGACAATCGAAGCGGTTTATTATGCCTAACTTGCAAGAAATTGCACGGATCATCCACGCATGTCTGTGTTTCACCATGCTTACTGCCATGCGCTGTGGAAGGATTGAAACCTCGGCGTATTCCAAATTTGTTTAAAAAACGACCAATATACGCTGGCACTGCGCCAAACCTGACCAATACTTGAAGTGTTGGCGCGGCGCATCCCCCCCAAGTGGCGCGCCGATAAAGGTGCTCAGGGACCGCGTACCTTTGTTTTACTCCTAATGGTCTTAACCCGGATTCCCCCCCCAGAACCCGGGTTTTTTTTGCTTGCGCGACGGGTCGCACAGCGACCCGCACTCCCCGCTCGAGGTTGTGCTATACCGTGATTTTGATTTTGTTTTTTGATTTTGTATTTTGATTTTGATTTTGATCTTCGCGACTTCAGTAGGCCGAACGCAGGCCTTGCGGAGGGAGGTGACGGGCATGGATGCCCGTCAAGCGCTGGGCCCCAGGATGGGGCCTGCAGCGCGGTCCTCCTGGGAGCA
>NZ_JAJSRO010000036.1:0-40108 GCF_021283425.1 Pseudomonas sp. NMI542_15
CGGATCATCTGCAACTGCTGGCAACCAATCGGCTCAACATTATCAACTGACTGTTGCACTTGGAACCTGAGGCCGCCCACCCTACTTTTCACGATACGCTGACGATTTTGCATGTGCAAACCGGTACAGAAATCACGACCGCAGAGTTTTTTCGGGGAGACGAAGGAAAATTCCCCTTTGATTGCGAAGTGCCAAAGGAATTGATTGCTAAGTGGGGGGAGGGTATAAATACCTTCACTTATGAAGTTGCGCATTACCATGGGGAGCATAGTGACTCGCTAGACCTTGAACTTATTTTCGACCGTGTGCCACCCTACAATCAGACTGCACCTACAAAAATCCCGGCTATCCCTGCAGTCACGGATGCCAACAAAGGCGGCGTCAAACTCGAACTGCCCGAATATGTTGACTACCAGCCTGGTGACCGGGTTGCCTACTGGTGGGAAGCATCGATTCCTGAAGACCCGTGGGGTGTTGACCCGGTCGGTATCGTGGAAGTTGGTGCACTACCGGCACAACTGCCTGTTTCAGCCGACGTGATCGAGAGGGTGGGGGATGGCGGTGTAATGGCTGTCTACGTCTTGCTGGACAAGGCAGGCAACAACAGCCACCTGTCAGATATCACCCACATCGGCGTCGCCCTAGGGGCGCTGCCCGCAAACCTCAAGGACCCGATCGTACCGCAGGCGGCGGATGGGGGAATCTACCAGCAGGATGCCTTTGACGGGGTTATTGTGCAGGTCCCCAAGTTTGACAACTGGAAACCCACCGACCAGGTGCGGGTTATTTGGGGCGAGCAGGCCCCTTCGGAGTGGCGGCCGGTCACTGACTCGCCGGTGTTCCCACTAGCGTTCTCCATCCATGCTGACACCTTGCTTGCGGACTACGGCGCAGACGGTACAGGGGATAAATCAACTTCCGTGGCCTATGAGGTTCGTCGCGGCACTGTGCTGCAAGGTTCGAAAAACATCGTTGTGAATGTCAACCTGGAGCAAATTGGCCCTGGTAACCCTAAGTGGCCGGATCCGTTGAATCCGGGGCTGGAGAAAGTCACGATCAACGGGGAATCGGGTGGGGAGAACCACTTGGTAGATCCTGGGGACTATGAACAGCCGGCAACGCTCACACTTCTAGTCAATGCCGCGCTCAAGCAGGGTGATGTGCTGACCTTTTATTGGGGCGATGCCTATATAGAAGGTATAGATCATGAAGTTCAGGATGGCGAACCCGGAACTGAAATAACCAAAACAGTCCCGTGGGACGTTATCAAGGCGCGAGGCGACGACACCGTGCTCGTTTATTACAGAGTGCAACGCCCAGGAAACCCGAACCCGATTCGCTCGGAAGAGACCCATGTGCTGGTAGAGGCTGTGGGTATTCATCCTGTTGCACCTGATTTCCTCGGGCTTAGCGAATTGGGTTGGTTGGACTGTAGATCGATTTACGTAGGTGAAGATGACGTGGAACCGGCAGTCCGTGTGAAAGTGCCAGACCTGGCCGAGCATGGTTTGAAGGACGAGGACCACGTATTTATGCACTGGTCCGCAGTGCATGATTATACTGGCGAAGATCCTGTGGCGGGAGCTGCGTTGGATGAAGAGTTAACTTGGGGGCAGATCAAAGCACAAGGTTATATCTGGAAAGTACCATTCGAAACATACGTGAAGCAAATTTATGACCCGGAGAATAATAGGCCCGATGGTCGTGCGCGAGCGAATTATTCGTTTGTTTTGAATGAAAAAACTTACGAGTCCCCCGTTCAGGAGACGATTGCTACCATGCATAACGGCCTAACAACCTGCGACTTGAGACCTAAACCGTAGGTGGAGTGGGGTGCGTAGAAAAGTCACGGATGAAGCCAAAATGAAAATCAGAATTATCCTACAGTTATTTCGGAACTGGACTTGTAATCTCGGGAATTCGTAGCGTCAGAACAGTTCATCTATACGAAGTATTAACGGGGTAAAATCCATGATTCCTGGACATGCAAGAATGCATCCGCTCGCCCACGCCTTACTATTGGCCTCGGCATTTTCAATGTCACAAGTCAGCCACGCGGTTACGATTGTCGATGATCAGTTGAACATTGGCCAAGATACGCCTCTTGACAGCTACCGCGTCAACCGGGGGGCGGAACTGGTTGCCGAAGGTGCCACCACCGAAAGGATCGATGTGCGTGCCGGTACGCTTCGGATGACCGACAGCACTGTCACGGGTAATGGCACTGATGCCGTTTCGGTGGTCAATGGGAATGCCATCATCTCTGGCAATTCGAAGGTTGTCAGCGACCGCGTCGGTTTGCGTTTGCAGCGTAGCGATCTCGAGGGGTCCACGGCGACAGTGGTCAACAGCCATGTGGAGGGGGGGCAAGGCGGTGCGCTGCTGTCGGCGAATTCTACCTTGAACCTGGAGGGCAGCACCTTGGTCGGAGGTGGCACATCCAGTGCCGCCACGTTGTTTGGCAACGCCGCGCTAAATGCCCAAGGCAGCACCTTGACGGGGGCAGGCAGTGGCTTGGAGATAATCAGTGACAGTGCATTCACGGAACCCGCCAAGGTCACCCTGGTGGGCAGCACAGTGGAGGGCAAGGATGGCTCGGCGATTGTCGTCGGCGACTATCCTGGCAGGCCAGCGAAGGCCGCTGTCCAGGTAGGGCCCGGTTCGAGTCTGGTGGGCAGCAATGGCATCCTGCTGGAGGTGCTGGGCAACTCGGCAGCGACGATGGCTGTCGAGGGCAGTGCGTTGGTCGGCGATGTGAAGGTGGAAGCGGGCTCCAGTGCGAGCATCAGCCTCGACAAAGACGCAAGCCTGACCGGGCGCCTGGAAAACGTCGAGGCATTGTCCGTGGCCAACCGCGCGCGCTGGAATATGGTCGAAGACAGCACCGTTGGCAGCCTGGCCCTGAATGCAGGCTCGGTACGTTTTGGCGAAGCCGATCAGTACCAGCGCCTGACGGTTGGGGAGTTGAGTGGCAATGGCACCTTCATCATGGATGCCGATTTCAGCACCGGGCAAACTGACTTTCTTGAAGTGACCGGCTCTGCCACCGGTGCTCACAGCCTGCTGGTTGGCAGCAGCGGCGCGGATCCGCTGGAGGCAAGCCAGCTTCACCTGGTTCATGCTGGCAGTGGTGATGCACAGTTTTCGCTCCTCAACGGCTCGGTCGACCTTGGCGCGTTCTCCTATGAACTGGCGCAGCGGGGTAACGACTGGTTCCTGGATGGTTCGAGGAAGATCATCAGCCCGGGCACGGCGTCGGTGCTGGCCTTGTTCAACACCGCCCCTACTGTCTGGTATGGCGAACTCACCACGCTGCGTAGCCGTATGGGTGAATTGCGCCAGGATGAAGGCAAGGCGGGTGGCTGGGTCCGGGCATACGGCAACAAATTCAATGTATCGACCACAGCCGGCAGCGGCTATCAACAGGTCCAGCAAGGGTTCTCCATCGGTGCCGATGCCCCGCTGCCGGTGGGTGATGGGCAGTGGCTGGTCGGGGTCATGGCGGGCCATAGCAGTTCGGACCTGAACCTTGATCGCGGGGCTTCGGCCGACGTGAAAAGCTATTACCTGGGGCTTTACAGCACGTGGCTGGATGCCGCGAGCGGGTATTACTTCGACGGTGTCGTCAAACTCAACCGGTTTGACAACTCCTCCGAGGTGACCCTCAGTGATGGCAAGCGTACCAAGGGTGATTACGACAACCTCGGGCTGGGCGTGTCTGCCGAGTTCGGCCGCCATGTCGAACTGGGCAATGGCTATTTCGTCGAGCCCTACACCCAATGGTCGGCCGTCAGTATCGAAGGCAAGGATTACCAGCTGGATAACGGCCTGCGGGCAAATGGCGACGATACCCGCTCGCTGCTGGGCAAAGTCGGCGCTACCGTGGGCCGTACCTACGACCTTGGCCAAGGGCGCTTCGCTCAGCCATACGTGCGCCTGGCATACGCTCATGAGTTCGTCAACAGTAACGACGTCAAAGTCAATGACAACCGTTTCGACAACGACCTGTCCGGCTCACGTGGTGAACTGGGGGCGGGGCTGGCGATATCACTTAACGAGCGGCTGCAACTGCATGCCGATTTCGACTACAGCAATGGTGAACACATTGAACAGCCCTGGGGGGCGAATGTCGGGGTGCGCTACAGCTGGTGAGGCATTAGTACAGGGTAGGCATTGGGCCTACCCTTTTTTTTTCGCCATTGAGCCAGGAGACCGCTATGGATAATGCAGACATCGTTCGAGTGAGGGTCGCCAATGCCCTGCCGGCGCCCACCGCCCCCGCTGCTCTGCCGAACATCCCGGGGGGTGTACCGAACCTGATGCCCATCAAGGCATTGGCCGACCCTGTGCGTCTCGAGTTCACGTTGTGGCAGCATTCCAGGCCGACGCCGACGGAACCCGAGTCGGTCGAAATTTTCTGTGAGGGTGTCAAGGTAGGCGACAGGAGATGGACTCAGCCATTACCAGAAAGTGAACGTTTCGTGGAAATCACGCCCGACTGCTTCAGCGAAGGCACGTTGCAGTTTCACTATGTGGGGCATGTCTATAACGCCAGCGAACTGCGTTCAGATGACCTCACACTGACAGTCGACAAGACCCCGCCGGTGCTGGGCGCCAACAATGGGCGTTTGCAGTTTCCCGAACTGGGTGACAGCGACCTGACGGAAGATTTCCTGCTCACCCACGGTAATCGTCTGCTGGCCCTGATGCCTGACTACCAGGGCGCAGCGCCGGGGGATGTCATCATCTATTACTGGGACAGCGAACCGTTTGAAAACAACGAGGTCGACCGTTGGGTGCTCACCCGCGAGGACCTTGCAAAACCTTTGGAGTTTGCCTACACAGGCGACGTGATCGTTGATCGAGGGGATGGGATGCGTTATGCGCAGTACCTCATCGAGGATCGCGCTGGTAATGCCAGCCAGGTCGCGACGCCATCGGTCCTGGAGGTCGCTGCGCAGCCGGCGCCGCGTGTACTGCCGGCTTTGGAAGTGCCGTTGTTGGGCCAGTCGGCCGAGCTGGAGCTGAGAAAGCTCAACGCCGCGCTTGATGTGAGCATTCCGCAGGCTGCGGTCATAAAACCGGGTGAGGCCTTCGAGTTGCTCTGGGGCGACGAGGAGTGCTTCGGCGCCTGGCGTGAGGAAGGCGTCTCAGGAAAGAACGATTACGCCGTTCCGTTGCGTAATGTGGTGGCCATGGCCAGCAAGCAAGCACAGTTGTACTACCGGGTGCTGGTGGGTGACGAGCCACTGCCTTCAGATACACGCAGTGTCAAAGTGACCCCTACTCCAACGGCCAATATGCCTACGCCACAGCTCGGCGGACGCTCAGGAGGCAACCTGGACGTAGGAGGGTTGACCTCGGATCCTTTGGTCACGCTGGGAACGTGGTTGCACATCAGCGTCGATCAACGGGTATCGCTCCAGGCAGAGGGATTATCCCGCAACGGCCAGGTACTCCACCCTATTCTGGTCAATTACAAGTTGTCTGAAACCGATGTGGCCGAAGGTATCGGTAGCGGCGTGCCAGTGCCTATTCCGCTGTCATACCTCCGCCAGTTGGTTCCCGGCTCACAGCTGGAGGTCACCGCCAAGCTCAGCTACGACAATGGTACAACCTGGCCACTACTGCCCAACTTTGGCAGGCTCTGGATGAACATACTATGAATGGCCGCGTTACTGGACCGCGACGGGCAGAGGCACCGTGATGGCTGGCGTGATCCCGCCGTAATCATTGTACGCATTGAGCGTCAATGAAAGGTCGTCCGACTCCGTGGTGCTGGCAAGCGTGTAGGTTTGGCGCCCGAACGGCGCTACCATTTCGCGCCCTTTGAGCGGTTCTGTCTTGCCCTTGCCCTTGACTTCGAGCATGCCGAACGTGAAGTGGAACGGCGAGGGGTTGTCGACCACCAGGCGCAGTTGGCCCTCGAGGCGCTGCACTGACCACTTCAGGTCTTTGAGGTGGGTTTGCGGGTTGCCTTTGAGCTGGCTCGGCCGGTAAAACAGCTTGATCCGGGTGCGCAAGGCGATGTTGAGGGTATTACGCTCATTGGCCTCGGCCTGGGGGATTTCTTGCAGGTTGAAGAAAAACAGCGACTCGCGATCTTGCGGCAGGTCATTGGGCAGGCGGTTGATCTGTACCGACTGCTCATCGCCCGGTTGTATGCGGAACAGGGCGGGAGAGGCGATCAACGGCACGGCCGTGGTGGTGTCGTCCGTTTCGGTGTTGACCCACGCTTGCGCCGCGTAGGTTTTCGTACTGGGATTGCCGACTGTGACGGAACTGCTGTTCTTGTCGCTTTCGTGGATGATGCGGCTGTTGCTGAGTGTTAGAGCTGCGTGAGCGCTGTTCAGGCAGCCGAGCAACGCGAACAGACAGGCGGCAGAGCGCAGCCGGGGAGAAGTGAATGACATTGTGTAAGCCTGGCGGTTGAGAGCAAGGACCGGGTGCTGGCGCACCCGGCGTGCTGCGTTATGGAAGGTTAACGACGAAATTCACGTTGGCGAGCGCAGACCCTTCCTTGACCGGTGTGCTGATGGCCTCGTAATGGGCGGAGAACAGCATGAGCGTGGGAGCAAGTTCGTCCAGCAGGTACCTCGCCGAGGTTTCTCCCGGGGCGAGGCGGGTATCGGTCTTGTCGCGGATCGAGATGGCGAGATCCGGGGTCGAGGTACCGCCAGCCACGAGCGGGAACAGGTCGTTTGCTGGGCCAACAGGGCTGCCTACGGCATTAAAAGTGACATCCACTTCCGTGCCGCTAGGGATACTGCACTCACTGTTGGGTGTGATCTTGAGGGCAAACTGACGAGGCTCGGTCTTATCGCCGACGTTTTTGAAGTGGCTTGTGTATGGATGGCCTAGTTCAACGCGGGCAGGGACGCCGGAGTCGGGGTCAACCACCTCGATGGGGCATGGGCCCCCATCGGTCACTGCGCCAAAGAAATTGATAGTGCCTGTTGCCGGTGCTGCCATGGCGGCAGTGCTGGCGAACGCCAGTGCCAGAGGGATGATGGCTATCTTCATTGATGTGCTTCCTACGCTGTTGGTTGGCGTGCGCCAAACGCACGGCACTTTCTGTATTTATCCAGTGCGCCGTACAGGGTAGGGATGGTGATTGCTTGGGGCTGTAGGTCGAGTCATGCAAACCGATGGGCATTTTCGACAGACCCCTACCACTAGCAGGGGCCCCCGGTCATTGGTTCTGGCTGTTACCTGACAGGCTAAGCAGTTGCTTGTGCTGGTGCCAGTCGAAAGGTTCGCCGCGTTCACCGGCTTCGTAGCGCAGTTCCTCAAGTTGTTGATACAGCGCGAGTTCCTCGTCGGGCATGTAGTGCAGGCAGTCGCCACCGAAGAACCACAACAGGTCGCGTGGCACCAAGTGGGCAATTTGAGGGTAGCGCTGGACTACCTGGCAGAGCAGGTCTTGGCCCAGATACTGGCTTTCCAGCGGGTCTTGCGGCAGCAGGGTGAGCATTTCGTCGAAGCGTTCGAGGAACAGGCCGTGGCTCTCCTGCGGTACCTGCTCGGCTTCACCCAGTGCCACCAGGATAGTGCGCAGGTGGTTCAGCAGTTGCAGGTGGTATTCCAGATGTGGGTTGGCCATAAGGCGGTCCTCGGGGTGTAAAAAACGAGGTTGAAGTATACGCGTGACCGACGAGCAGGGGCACGTACTGATAGTTTTGCCAGTTGTAGGGCTCAGCGAGGCGGGTCTAGTGTTCGCTTACACCTGACCTGGGAGAGCGAGCATGGCGATGGATAACGAACACAACCAATCGTCCTCTGAACTGAATGGGTGGGACGGGCTGATCATGGTCAGCGTAAACCAACTGAACACTGCGTTGGCTAAAGCACACGAGCAAACTGATTCTCAGCCCTTGATGCTTGAAACGATCATTACCCCTGGCCAGACCTGGTTCAGGTCCTACGGCGTAGTGGGGGCTCCTTTGCTTGCTGTGGGTAGCACTGCGGGTTCAGCGGCTTCTGCATCGTTGTCCCGTGTGCTCTCGGAAGCTGTCGAATTGATCATGAGCAAGAATTCGGGTGTGCCCGTCAGAAGCGTCATGCAGGTCAGTAAACCCAGCCGTGACGCGCTATTGCGGGCGGATTTCCTCCTGGCTGAACGTGAGGGCACCTATCGGCCGGACGGGCTAGTGGTGCTTAGCGACGTGCCTGCTGCTGATTACCACCTGATTCGAGATGGCCAGGACGATACGCTTATGGCTGCCAGATATGCGCAGGCGCTGCGTAGTATCAATGATTCCCTCATGAGTTTGGGTAGGCAACAGTACAACTCGCCACTGTTTGCCAATGCTTCGTTCAAACTCACCGTCGTCAAGCCAATTATTTATAGTGAAGAGCTCGTACTGTATTTTTCGTTTTCGCAAGCAATACGCGACACGTTGCGATCTGCTGTACCAACGACTCCAGTTCATCGGGTCGAACACGATAAAAACCACTCATTCATGGTCCAGGTGCGCATGGCCACGAAGCGCGTTCCCGGGGACGCAGAAAGCGAGTGGCTACTGAACCTGCCTTATATCATCTATCCCTATCAGACGCTCAGGGCAGGGCAGTGGCAGCCCATTTCAGAAGAGATCTACCAGATGATCTTCTTGCCAAGGCTGTCTTTACCGGATGCGATCACAGTACGTGCTGAACCGCTGGATGTAATAAAGGACATCAATCCGATCATCACGGTGGTTCAGCGCGGATCGGTGCGTTACCCCATGCAGGTGGCAATGACTCACCCCGCAGGCGTCTCTTTGATAGGAGACGTCCGCGGTACTTTGCAGCGCGAGGCTGGGGTATGGTTCTATAAATCGCCACCCGTCCTGCCAGCATCGAGTGTGACGCCTGACGACGACAGTAAAACCGTACCCTTGGCCGTCTTGAAGGCAGGCGATCTGGTCCCGGTAAATATTGACATCGCACAAATTGATGGCGGTGGGGCGTCAGCTTCCGCAGCTTTTCTTATCTTCAACATGACACCCACTCATTTCTTACGCCTGGGGAAGGTCCAGGGGAAGCTGCAGCTGTCACTGTGTTTCATCAACAAAAACGATGTCGAGGAGGTTGTCGACTCCGCAGATATTGAGTGGACAGTGTTGGCGGGCAACGGCTCGGTTTCTCAAGAGGGCCTGTACACCCCTGGTACGGATTTGCGTGGCTGTTCGGCTATTTTGGCCGTCGAGTCGGATAACCGTAGATGGTACTGGGCGGTCGCCGTGTTGCCGCCGCTAGCTGTCGATCAGTTGCTGGATCTGCAATGAGCCACACCAATGCGCGCCCCCGGCGTTGCCGGGAGCGCGTGAAGTGTGCAGTCAGCGCACTTGGCCTTTGGTTGGTAGCAGCGTTTGTGGGTCGAAGGCATCCACATCGATCACCAGTCTTCGCGCGGCTTCCAACGCTTGCAGCCGCTGGCACTCGCTCTGCTGAAGGATGCCCGCCTCAACTGCCGCGTCGATTGACGATTGCCCATGTCGAGGCTTCACTTTGCCGTCCTTCAGCGCCTGATGCAGTTCCTTGCGCGCGGGCGCTGTTTCATCCAGCAAATCGCTTGCCCGTTGCAGCTGCGCCACCGGGTCGCCTTTGGCCTGCGGCCTGAAGCAGCCCGCCAGCAGCTCTTCCAGCGCCGGATCGCCCTTGCTGCGCCCTATCAGGGCCGCGATCTCGGCATCCAGTTCGTCGCTTGGCCCGGTGTGGCGGCGGCCGAAGGGGAAAACCAGCAGGCGTAGTGCGCAGCCAACGAAACGGTTAGGAAAATTGTCGAGCAGCTGATCAAGAGCTTTTTCCGCCTGGCCCAGGCTTTCTTCCATGGCCCAGCGCAGCAAGGGCTGCATATGCTCGGGTGAGCCCAGGTCGTGATAGCGCTTGAGCGCGGCGCTGGACAGGTACAGGTAGCTGAGCACATCGCCCAGGCGCGCGCTAAGGCGTTCGCGGCGCTTGAGCGCACCGCCCAGCAGCATCATCGACAGGTCAGCCAGCAGGGCGAAGGCGGCGGCCTGACGGTTGAGGGCACGGAAGTAACCTTGGCTCAAGGCATCCCCAGGTACTGGCTCGAGGTGCCCAAGGCCCAGGTTGAACACCAGCGTGCTGGCGGCATTGCCGGCTGCGAACATGATGTGTTTCATCAGCAGGTCGTCGAACTCTATCAGTGCCTGCTCCCGGTCTTCGCGCCCGGCCAAGGCCATTTCCTTCAGCACGAATGGATGGCAGCGGATGGCACCCTGGCCGAAGATCATCAGGTTGCGCGAGAGAATGTTCGCGCCCTCGACCGTGATGAAGATCGGCGCCCCTTGCCAGTTGCGACCCAGGTAATTGTTGGGGCCCATGATGATGCCTTTGCCGCCGTGCACGTCCATGGCGTGCTGAATGCATTCGCGCCCACGTTCGGTAAGGTGGTACTTGAGGATTGCCGACAGCACCGAAGGCTTCTCGCCCAGGTCCACGGCCTTGGCGGTCAGCAGGCGAGCGCTGTCCATCAACCAGGCGTTGCCGCCAATGCGTGCCAGCGATTCCTGGATGCCCTCGAAGGCCGCCAGCGGCACGTTGAACTGCTCGCGTATGTTCGCGTACTGGCCAGTGACCAGGCTGGTGTACTTGGCCGCACCAGTGCCGACCGCTGGCAGGGAAATGGAGCGCCCTACCGACAGGCAGTTCATCAGCATCATCCAGCCCTTGCCGAGCATGGCTTGGCCGCCTATCAGCATGTCCAGCGGCACGAACACGTCCTTGCCGCTGTTGGGGCCGTTCATGAAGGCCGCGCCCAGCGGCAGGTGGCGTTTGCCGATCTCGACACCGGGGGTGTCGGTGGGGATCAGGGCCAGGCTGATACCCAGTTCCTCCTGCTCGCCCAGCAAGTGGTCCGGGTCGTAGGCCTTGAATGCCAGGCCCAGCAAGGTCGCGACCGGGCCCAGGGTGATGTAGCGCTTTTCCCAGTTCAGGCGCAGGCCCAGCACTTCTTCGCCGCGCCACTGGCCCTTGCAGATGATGCCGGTGTCGGGCATGGCGCCCGCGTCGGACCCGGCCAGGGGGCCGGTGAGTGCGAAGCAGGGGATCTCATCGCCGCGCGCCAGGCGTGGCAGGTAGTGGTTGCGTTGTTCATCGGTGCCGTAATGCAGCAGCAGTTCGGCCGGGCCGAGGGAGTTGGGCACCATGACCGTGGACGCCAGGTCGCCACTGCGTGTGGCCAGTTTCATCGCAACCTGCGAGTGCGCGTAGGCAGAGAAGCCCTTGCCACCGTATTCCTTGGGAATGATCAGGGCGAAGAAGCCGTTCTCCTTGATGTGCTGCCAGGCTTCGGGCGGCAGGTCCAGGTCCTGGCCGATCTGCCAGTCGCTGACCATGGCGCACAGTGCTTCCGTAGGCCCATCGATGAACGCCTGCTCTTCTTCGGTCAGCTTTGGTGCCGGGTAGGCCAGCAGGGTGCGCCAGTCTGGGCGGCCGCTGAACAGTTCACCGTCCCACCAGACCGTGCCAGCATCGATGGCTTCGCGCTCGGTTTGCGACATGGGTGGCAGGGTGCGCTGGAACCAGCGGAACACCGGAGCGGTAAACACTTTGCGCCGCCACTCCGGCAGTGCCACCAAAGCGATCTTCAGGGCCAGCACCACCCAGATCAGGGCCAGTAGCCAGCCAGGGGCACTGCTGAAAATGCCCATCAGCAGCACATAGGCCGCCATGATGCCGAGAATCTGCAAGGGCGCCAGGCGCCGGTGCGTGAGGTACGCCGCGCCGATCACCAGCACTACCAACCACAACAGCAACATAATCGGTCCTCCTTGGAACCAAGGGCTTGAGCCGTCCCAGACAGCTTAGACGCAATGCTGTGAACGGCAGCTTCAGAACAGTGACAGGGTGTGGCGGTGGGAGTTTCAGTTCATTTGTTCGTGAGTGCCGGCCTCTTTGCAGGCATACCCGCTCTCATTGAACAACGTATTGATTGTGGGAGCGGGCTTGCCCCGCGAAGAGGCCGGTACAGGCGGCGAAGGTCTGGAGTAGACTGCACGATCTCCGCATTCATAAGGACGTTGCCATGCTGAAGATCTGGGGCCGCAAGAATTCGAGCAATGTGCGCAAGGCGCTGTGGATCGCCCACGAGTTGGGCCTGGATTTCGAGTCCATCGACGCCGGCGGCGCTTTCGGTGTGGTCAACGAACCGCATTACCGCGCCCTCAACCCCAACGGCCTGGTGCCCATGCTCGAAGATGGCGACCTGGTGCTGTGGGAATCCAATACCATCGTCCGCTACTTGTGCGCCGAATACGGCGCGGAGCAGGGCTGGTACCTGGACGACCCGCGCCAGCGCGCCCTGGCCGACAAGTGGATGGACTGGACAACCTCGTCACTCGCCACCCCGTTCCGCCCGCTGTTCTGGGGCCTGCTGCGCACGCCTGAAGACCAGCGCGACTGGGTGGCGATCAACGCCGCGCACAAGCAATGTGCCCAGTTGCTGGCCATTGCTGACGAAACCCTGGCCAAACAACCTTACCTGTCCGGTGACCAGATCGGCATGGGCGACATCCCACTGGGTAGCTTTGTCTATGCCTGGTTTGAAATGCCCATCGAGCGCCCGGCCATGCGCCACCTCGAAGCCTGGTATCAACGTCTGAAACAGCGCCCGGCCTACCAGGCGGCAGTGATGACTGCACTGACCTGAACCTGCTTCGATAGTCATTATCAATAGATGTGACTGTACTTGTGCGGCATGGCCTTGCACCATGGCCGCACTCACTGCGCCAGTGACTTCGCCTGGCGTGTCCTGAACCATTCTTTATTCGGTACGTGACCCGCTATGAGTTCTGCCCTGTCCATCCGACAGCTGACCAAGACCTACGGTAATGGCTTCCAGGCCCTCAAGGGCATCGACCTGGATGTTGCCGAAGGTGACTTCTTCGCCTTGCTTGGCCCCAACGGCGCCGGCAAATCCACCACCATCGGCATCCTCTCGACCTTGGTCAACAAGACCAGCGGTACGGTCAACGTGTTCGGCCATGACCTGGACCGTGAGCCGGCGGCGCTCAAGCGCTGCCTGGGTGTGGTGCCGCAGGAATTCAACTTCAACCAGTTCGAGAAAACCTTCGACATCGTCGTGACCCAGGCCGGCTACTACGGCATCCCGCCGAAGCTGGCCAAGGAACGCGCCGAGCAGTACCTGACCCAGCTCGGCCTGTGGGACAAACGCGATGTGCAGTCGCGCTCGTTGTCGGGCGGGATGAAGCGCCGGTTGATGATTGCCCGTGCACTGATCCACGAGCCGCGCCTGCTGATCCTCGACGAGCCGACCGCCGGGGTAGACATCGAGTTGCGCCGCTCGATGTGGAGCTTTCTCACCGAGCTCAACCAGAAGGGCATCACCATCATCCTGACTACCCACTACCTGGAAGAAGCCGAGCAGCTGTGCCGTAACATCGGCATCATCGACCACGGCACCATCGTCGAGAACACCAGCATGCGCAAGCTGCTGGGCAAGCTGCATGTCGAGACCTTCGTCCTCGACCTCAGGCAGGACCTGGCCCAGGCGCCGGCCCTGCAGGGCTACCCATGCCGCCTGCTGACGCCGCACACCCTTGAAGTGCAGGTGGACAAGGACATTGGCATTACCGCGCTGTTCGGCCAGCTGGCGCTGCAGAACATCGAGGTGCAGAGCCTGCGCAACAAGACCAACCGACTTGAGGAGCTGTTTGTGTCCCTGGTGGAAAAAAACCTGTCGAAGGTGGCCGTATGAGTGTGGAACTGCGCACCAACTGGGTCGCCCTGAACACCATCGTCTACCGCGAGGTGCGGCGCTTCTTGCGCATCTGGCCGCAAACCTTGCTGCCGCCTGCCATCACCATGGTCCTGTACTTCGTCATCTTCGGTAACCTGATCGGCCGGCAGATCGGCGATATGGGTGGCTTCACCTACATGCAGTACATCGTGCCGGGGCTGATCATGATGTCGGTGATTACCAACTCTTACGGCAACGTGGTGTCGAGCTTCTTCGGCAGCAAGTTCCAGCGCTCGATCGAAGAGCTGATGGTGTCGCCGGTGTCGCCGCACACCATTCTCGTCGGCTATGTGCTGGGGGGCGTGCTGCGCGGCCTGGCCGTCGGTGTGATCGTGACCATCCTGTCGATGTTCTTTACCGACCTGCAGGTGCACCACCTGGGCGTGACCGTGGTCGTGGTGCTGCTGACGGCCACCATCTTCTCGCTGCTGGGGTTCGTCAACGCCGTGTTTGCACGCAACTTCGACGATATCTCGATCATTCCGACCTTTGTGCTGACGCCGCTGACCTACCTGGGCGGGGTGTTCTACTCGATCAACCTGTTACCGCCATTCTGGCAGACCGTGTCGCTGGCCAACCCGGTGCTGCACATGGTCAACTCGTTCCGCTACGGCATCCTAGGGGTGTCGGATATCAGCATTGGCACGGCGATCACCTTCATGCTGGTCGCCACCGCTGTGCTCTACGCGTTGTGCATCCGGCTGCTGGTCAGCGGCCGCGGCATGCGTGCATGAGCAACGGAGCTTGCGCCGGCGCCACTGCCGGCCAATCCACCAGCGCCAGTACAGCAGGGTGGTGAAGTAGGCGACGATGCCCAGCACCACCCCGCACACCACCGAACCCAGCAGGAACGGCTGCCACACGGTGGCAAGCTGGTCGGTGATCCACTCGAAGGTCAATTCGTCGGGCAAGGTGCGCGGCGGCACCTGCATCAGCCAGGCGCCGGTCATGTAGGTGACGAAGAACACCGGCGGCATGGTCAGCGGGTTGGTCAGCCACACCAGGCTGACGGCGATCGGCAGGTTGCCGCGTACCGGGATTGCCAGCGCCGCCGCCAGCAGCATCTGCATGGGGATGGGAATCAGCGCCGCGAACAGGCCCACCCCCATGGCCCGCGCCACCGAGTGGCGGTTCAGGTGCCAGAGGTTGGGGTCGTGCAGCAGCTTGCCGAAAAAGCGTAAGGACTTGTGTTCCCGAATGCTGGTCGGGTCCGGCATGTAGCGTTTGAAAAGTCGGCGCGGCATGTAGGCTCCCGGAGCGTTGACCCGGGCAGTATGCCTTTAATCCTGCTCGGCCTCGTTTAGAGTTTGTGACAATTGTTGAGCAAGCGTTGCCGGCAATTGAGCTATGCCTCAGGGGGTGATTTACCTTCTGGAGCTCTACCTCATGCGCACAGGGATGTTTGCGCTCGCGCTCGGGCTGTTGTGCCCGGGCCTTTTCCCCGCATTGCCATCGGTCGGATGGTTGATAACGCTGGCTGCCTGCGCGGCCGTCAGCGTGTTTACCCGCGTTTGGCCATTGGGCTGTTTTGTGCTGGGGCTGTGTTGGGCGTGCTGGTCTGCCCAGCAGGCCCTTGACGATCGCCTGGCTGCCGGCCTGGACGGCCGCACCTTGTGGCTGGAGGGGCGGGTGGTCGGCCTGCCAGCGCGAACTGCGCAGGGGGTGCGCTTCGAGCTGGAGGCGGCACGCTCGCGGCGGGCCGAACTGCCGCAACGGCTGCAACTGAGCTGGTTCGATGGGCCGCCGCTGCGGGCGGGCGAGCAGTGGCGGCTGGCGGTGACCTTGCAGCGCCCGGCCGGGCTGCTCAACCCACATGGGCCCGACCGGGAGGCGCAACTGCTGGCGCGGCGGGTGGGCGCCACCGGTACGGTAAAAGCCGGGCAGCTGCTGGCGCCGGTGAGCGGTGGTTGGCGCGATGCGCTGCGTCAGCGCTTGCTGGTGGTCCAAGCCAATGGCCGGCAGGCCGCATTGGTGGCACTGGTGCTGGGTGACGGCGCTGGCCTGGCCCGGGAGGACTGGCAGACGTTGCAGGCCACCGGTACGGTGCACTTGCTGGTTATTTCTGGCCAGCACATCGGCCTCGTGGCCGGTCTGCTGTACGGCCTGGTGGCCGGGCTGGCGCGTTGGGGGCTGTGGCCCGCCCGGTTGCCGTGGCTGCCCTGTGCCTGTGCCCTGGCCATGGCGGCGGCGTTGGCCTACGGCTGGCTGGCCGGTGCGGGTGTACCGGTGCAGCGTGCCTGCCTGATGCTGGCGGTAGTGCTGTTGTGGCGCCTGCGTTTTCGCCACCTCGGCGCAATGCTGCCGCTATTGCTGGCGCTGGTCGCGGTGCTGCTGGTCGAACCCTTGGCGGCGCTGCTGCCTGGGTTCTGGCTGTCGTTTGCCGCAGTGGCCACGCTCATCTACTGCTTCAGCGGCCGTTTGGGCGGTTGGCGGCCCTGGCAGGCCTGGACGCGCGCGCAATGGGTGATCGCCATCGGCTTGCTGCCGGTGTTGCTGGCCACAGGTTTACCGGTGAGTCTGAGTGCGCCGCTGGCCAATCTTGTCGCGGTGCCATGGGTTAGCCTGGCGGTGTTGCCGTTGGCGTTGCTGGGGGCGTTGCTGCTGCCGCTGGGTGGGGTAGGGGAAGCGTTGCTGTGGCTGGCGGGTGGCCTGCTGGATGGGCTGTTCCGGCTGTTGGCGTTGGTGGCGCATCAGCGCCCGGCGTGGCTGGCCCCGGCCTTGCCGTTGTGGGCCTGGCTGCTGGTCTTGCTGGGTGCGCTGCTGGTGCTGCTGCCTCGTGGCGTGCCTTTGCGCGGGTTGGGTGGGGTCATGTTGTTGGCGCTGTGGGTGCCCAGGGAGCCGGTGCCGCTCGGCCAGGTCGAGGTCTGGCAGCTAGACGTTGGCCAAGGGCTGGCGGTGCTGTTGCGTACCCGGCATTACAACCTGCTGTACGACGCCGGGCCGGCCAGAGGGGAGACCGACCTGGGCGAGCGGGTGGTGCTCCCGACCTTGAGCAAGCTGGGGGTGGGCAGCCTGGACTTGATGGTCATCAGCCATGCGCATGCCGACCATGCGGGCGGTGCTGCGGCCATACAGCGTGGGCTGCCGGTCAGGCGGCTGATCGGTGGGGAAGCGCTGGATGATGTGCCGTTGCAGCCTTGCGCCAGTGGCGAACAATGGAACTGGGATGGCGTGCGCTTTTCGCTGTGGCGCTGGGCGGACGGGCAGAGTAGCAATGACCGTTCCTGTGTCTTGCTGGTAGAGGCGCAGGGTGAGCGCTTGCTGCTGGCGGGGGATATGGAGGCTGCGGCCGAACGGGCCTGGCTGGCGGACACAGAAATGCCGCGTATCGACTGGTTGCAGGCACCGCATCATGGCAGCCGCAGTTCGTCCACCGAGGCCTTCATCCGGGCTAGTGCGCCGCGCGGGGTATTGATTTCGCGAGGGCGTAACAACAGCTTCGGGCACCCGCATGTGCAGGTAATGGAGCGTTATCAGCGGCATGGTCTGGCGGTGCATGACACGGCGGTGGAGGGGGCGTTGCGGTTGGTGTTGGGGCGGCATGGGGAGGTTGAGGGTATCAGGGGGCAGCGGCGGTTTTGGCGGGTTCGAGCTGAGTGAGGGGGAGGCAGGCAGGTGCATGCCATGGTATTTTCAGCGCCTGTGAGATCGAGCGCCGCGCGGGCCGCGCTCGATCGTCCAGGCACCACACTTGTAACGGAGTACGCTTCCCAGCCCGGCACGCCAATTCCCTGACCTTCGGCAGATGAGCCCTCGGGCGGTCCTATGGTAGAGTGGCGGCCTTTTTGCGAAGGGGCGTTTACTGTGTGGGAATTGGTCAAGTCCGGTGGTTGGATGATGCTGCCGATCATTCTGAGTTCCATCGCTGCCATGGCTATCGTCGTCGAGCGCCTGTGGACCCTGCGCGCCAGTCGCGTCACCCCGCCGCACCTGCTCGGTCAGGTATGGATGTGGATCAAGGACAAGCAACTGACCAGTGACAAGCTCAAGGCCTTGCGCGCCGATTCGCCATTGGGCGAAATCCTTGCTGCTGGCCTGGCCAACTCGCGTCATGGCCGCGAAATCATGAAAGAGTGCATCGAGGAAGCCGCCTCGCGCGTCATTCACGAACTGGAGCGCTACATCAGCACGCTCGGCACCATCGCCGCCATGGCGCCGCTGCTGGGCCTGCTGGGCACCGTGCTGGGCATGATCGACATCTTCAGCGCCTTCATGGGCTCGCAAATGACCGCCAATGCGGCCGTGCTGGCCGGTGGTATCTCCAAGGCCCTGGTCACCACTGCGGCCGGCCTCATGGTCGGCATCCCGGCAGTGTTCTTCCACCGCTTCCTGCTGCGCCGCATCGATGAGCTGGTGGTGGGCATGGAACAGGAGGCGATCAAGCTGGTGGAAGTGATCCAGGGCGACCGTGAAGTGGAAGTGGCCGGAGGCAAGGCGTGAAGTTCCGGCGCAATCGTCAGCGGGAGAACGTCGACATCAACCTGGCGTCGTTGATCGATGTAGTGTTCGTCCTGCTGCTGTTCTTCGTGGTCACCACTACCTTTACCCGCGAGACACAACTGCGTGTCGAGCTGCCCGAAGCTGCCAGCGCCGAGAAGGCGCCAGCCGACCAGGACAAGCTGGTGGAAATCACCATCAGCGCCGAAGGCGTGTATTCGGTGAACAACCACCTGCTGCCCAAGAGCGACCTGGCCACCTTGAGCGAGGCCATCGAGCGTGAGTCGGGCGGTGACAACACGCTCCCGCTGGCCATCAGCGCCGACGGCAAGACCCCGCACCAGGCTGTGGTCACCGCAATGGATGCCGCCGGCAAGCTCGGTTTCAGCCAGTTGCGCATGACCACCGTCGAGGCGGCACAGGGCACGCCTTGATGCCTTTCGCCGACGGTTTGCTCGCCGCCTGGTACGCCGGGCACCCCGCCCTGGCGCTATTACGCCCGCTGGAGGCGTTGTACCGCCGCGTGGTCACCCGCAAGCGGGCACGTTTTCTCAGTGGCGAAAGTGCCAGTTACCGGGCGCCAGTGCCGGTCATCGTGGTGGGCAACATCACCGTGGGCGGCACCGGCAAGACGCCGATGATCCTCTGGCTGATCGAACACTGCCGCCAACAGGGGCTGAAGGTGGGTGTGGTCAGCCGTGGGTATGGTGCCAAGCCACCACAGCTGCCTTGGCGGGTGCAGGCCGACCAGCCGGCCGAACAGGCGGGCGACGAACCGCTGCTGATCGTGCAGCGCACCGGCGTGCCGCTGATGATCGACCCTGACCGTTCCCGCGCCGTGCAGGCGTTGCTGGCCAGCGAACCGCTCGACCTGATCCTGTGCGACGACGGCATGCAGCACTATCGCCTGGCTCGCGACCTGGAGCTGGTGCTGATCGATGCCGCCCGCGGCCTGGGCAATGGCCGCTGCCTGCCTGCCGGCCCGTTGCGCGAGCCCGTCGAGCGCCTGCAAGGCGCCGACGCGGTGCTGTTCAATGGTGCCAGTGCCGACCGCGCCGATGGTTTTGGCTTCTGCCTGCAACCGTCCGCACTGGTCAACGTGCGCAGCGGCGAACGTCGTACCCTCGACCATTTCCCACCAGGCCAGCGCCTGCACGCGGTGGCCGGTATTGGCAACCCGCAACGTTTCTACAATACCCTGCTGGGGCTAAACTGGCAGCCGGTGCCGCATCCCTTCGCCGACCATGCGCAGTTCAGCGCCCGGAGCCTGGCTTTCAGCCCGCCGCTGCCGCTGGTGATGACCGAGAAGGATGCGGTGAAATGCCGAGCCTTCGCCGCTGACGACTGGTGGTACCTGGCCGTCGAGGCCCAGCCCACGCCAGCGTTCAGCACCTGGTTCGACAACCAGCTGCAGCGGCTGCTGCGCAAGCCCTGAGCCCGTTTTCAATTTCCGGCCACCTGGCCTAAAGGAAGCCTCCAATGGACACTAAACTGCTCGACATCCTGGCCTGCCCGATCACCAAGGGCCCGCTCAAGCTCAGTGCCGACAAGACCGAGCTGATCAGCAAGGGCGCCGGCCTGGCCTACCCGATCCGCGACGGCATTCCGGTCATGCTGGAAAGCGAGGCGCGCACCCTGACCGACGACGAGCGTCTGGACAAATGAGCCTGGACTTCACCGTGGTGATTCCCGCCCGGTTGCGTTCCACACGGCTCCCAGGCAAGCCGCTGCTGCCGATTGCCGGCAAGCCGATGGTGCAACACGTGTGGGAGCAGGCACGCAAAAGTGCCGCGAGCCGTGTGGTTATCGCCACCGATGACGCCAGTATCTTCGAGGCCTGCCAGGCGTTCGGCGCCGAAGTGCTGATGACCCGCGCAGACCACGAATCGGGCACCGACCGCCTGGCCGAAGTGGCTGTGCACCTGGGCTTGCCGGCTGATGCCATCGTGGTCAACGTGCAGGGCGACGAGCCGCTGATCCCGCCGGTGATCATCGACCAGGTGGCGGCCAATCTGGCTGCGCATCCAGAGGCCGGCATCGCTACTCTGGCCGAGCCGATCCATGAGCCGGAAACCGTGTTCAACCCCAATGCAGTCAAGGTGGCGAGCGACAAGAACGGACTGGCCCTGACTTTCAGCCGTGCGCCGCTGCCGTGGGCCCGCGATGGCTTTGCCAGCGACCGCAATGTGCTGCCCGAAGGCGTGCCGTATCGCCGCCACATCGGCATGTACGCCTACCGCGTCGGCTTTCTGCAGGACTTTGTCGGTTGGGGCCCATGCTGGCTTGAACAGACCGAAGCGCTGGAGCAACTGCGTGCCTTGTGGCACGGCGTGCGCATTCACGTCGAGGACGCCATCGAGGCGCCAGCCGTAGGCGTTGATACCCCTGAAGACCTGGAGCGCGTACGGCGCTTGCTGGAGGCTTGATGCGCGTTTTGTTCGTGTGCCTTGGCAACATCTGCCGCTCGCCCACCGCCGAAGGCGTGCTGCGCCATCAATTGCAGGCCGCCGGGCTTGCCGACCGGGTGCACGTGGCCTCTGCCGGCACCGGCGACTGGCATGTTGGCAAGGCGCCAGACAGCCGCACCTGCAAGGCAGCGCTGGCACGTGGTTACGACCTCTCAGCGCAGCGTGCCCAGCAGGTCAAGGCAGCGCATTTTGCCGAGTACGACCTGGTGCTGGCCATGGACGAGAGCAACCTGCGCGACCTGCGCGCCTTGCGCCCGCCCACTGCAGCGGGCGAACTCGACCTGTTCCTGCGCCGCTATGGCTCAGTGCTGGATGAAGTACCTGACCCTTACTACGGTGGCGCCGATGGCTTCGAACAGGTGCTCGACCTGGTCGAGGCGGCGTGCCAGGCACTGGTGCTGGAAATCAAGGGCCGCCTATGACAGTGCAGTGGCAGGAGCAGGTTTCGCTCAAACCCTTTAACACCTTCGGCATCGACGTGAAGGCGCGTTTTTTCAGCCAGGCCCAGGATGATCAGCAGGTGCGACAGGCGCTGTGCCAGGCGCAGCAGCGAGGTCTGCCGGTGCTGGTGATCGGCGGCGGCAGCAACCTGCTGCTGACCCGCGATGTCGATGCACTGGTGCTGCACATGGCCAGCCGTGGCTGCCGCGTGCTCAGTGACGATGGCGAACACATCGTGGTCGAGGCCGAGGCCGGTGAGCCGTGGCACCCGTTCGTGCAGTGGACACTGGCGCAGGGCTATTGCGGGCTGGAAAACCTCAGCCTGATCCCCGGTACGGTGGGCGCCGCGCCGATGCAGAACGTGGGCGCCTACGGGGTGGAGATCAAGGACGTGTTTGCCGGCCTGACGGCCCTGGACCGTGAGACTGGCGAACTGCATGACTTTGGTTTGGCAGAATGTGCCTTCGGTTATCGCGACAGCCTGTTCAAGCGCAACCCCGGGCGCTGGTTGATCCTGCGCGTGCGTTTTGCCTTGAGCCGCACCCTGCAGGCCCACCTGGACTATGGTCCGGTGCGTCAGCGCCTTGCGGAGCAGGGTGTAGCCGAACCGACCGCGCAGGCGATCAGTAATGCCATTTGCAGCATTCGCCGCGAAAAGCTGCCAGACCCGGTGGAGCTCGGCAATGCCGGGAGTTTTTTCAAGAACCCGGTGGTGTCTGCGGAGCAAGTCGAGCGTATTCGTGCGAAACACCCGGCAGTGGTGGCTTATCCCCAGGCCGATGGTCAGGCGAAGCTGGCGGCGGGCTGGCTGATCGAGCAGGCGGGGTGGAAGGGCCATCGTGATGGCGATGCGGGCGTGCATCGCTTGCAGTCGCTGGTGCTGGTGAACTACGGCCAGGCGAGCGGGGCGCAGATGCATGCGCTGGCGCGGCAGATCCAGGCGGATATCCTGGAGCGGTTCGGGGTGGAGCTGGAGATGGAGCCTAACCTTTACTGAGGCGGTGCAGATGCCGCTCCTACAAATGCGGCAGCCAGCATTGACATTAAGCGTCAAGCCAAGAAAAAGCCCCGCCAGTTCGCACTGGCGGGGCTTTTTCATTCAGCCTTGGCTATCAACCGTGATGAGGCTTGTGCTCATCGGCGGCTTCCAGGGCGGGTTCCTGGGAGGCTGCAGCAGCTTCCTGGGCTGCTTTGGCAGCGGCCTCGGCCTCACGCTTGCGGCGGCGCACTTCACGCGGGTCGTTCGGCGCGCGGCCGTTGGCCAGCATGACAGTGGCAGGTTCTGCCTCAACCGGGGCTTCGACTTGCGCAGGCTCGACCACCACAGGGGCAGGCTCGGCCACCACTTCTGGCTGGGCTTCGACAACCGGTGCAGGCTGCTCGGCAGCTGGAGCGGTGTCAGTCACGGCCGGAGCCTGTTCGATTTCACCCGCTTCGACGGCAGGCGCTTCAACAGGTGCCTCTGCGATGATCGCAGGCTCGGCTGCAGGTGCTTCGTCAACCACTGGCTGCGGAGCAACTTCGACCACTGGCTCGGCAGTGACCTCGGCCACGATTACCGGCTGGCTGACAGGCTGCTCGACCACTGGGGCCACGGCAACTTCTTCAGCCTTGGCGACGGCCTCGACCTGCTCGACCTTTTCAGCTTGCTCGGCCGGCTGGGCGGCCTCGCGGTTGTCGGCCTCTGCAGCGGTAGCGACTTCGGCGGTGGCACGTTCGGCCTGCTGGTTGGCCTGGGCTTCGGCGTCGGCGCTGATGTTGCTGCTGGCAACAGTGGCAGTCACGGCGAGGCCGGCGGCCAGTTCGGCACCCAGCTCGGTGGCCTTGTGCTGTTGTGGCTGCTCTTCGCTGCCTTCGTCCTCTTCGCCACCGTCGATCAGCTCGCCATTGGCGTTGCGCTGGCGCTCACGACGGTTACTGCGACGACGCTGACCACGGGAGCGGCGGCGCGGGCGCTCGCCATCGGTGCCTTCCTGTTCGTCTTGCAGCAACTCTTCGTTCGGCAGTTGCTCTTCGGCCAGTTCGGCAGCCTGCTCGGCCGCTTCTTCCGCTACACGTGGCTGGCGCTCTTCGCGCGGTGGGCGCGGGGCACGTTCTTCGCGAGGTGCGCGTTCTTCACGCGGAGCACGTTCTTCACGTGGGGCGCGATCTTCACGAGGTGCGCGCTCTTCACGCGGGGCACGTTCTTCGCGAGGTGCGCGCTCTTCACGCGGGGCACGTTCTTCGCGAGGTGCGCGCTCTTCACGTGGAGCACGTTCTTCACGGGCTACACGCTCTTCACGTGGCTGACGCTCTTCGCGTTCGGCTGGCGGGGTGGCATCCAGCGGCTCGCGCAGCTCGCGTACGCGTTCTTCGCCACGGTTGCTGCGGCGGTCTTCGCGCGGCTGGCGTGGGGCGCGTTCTTCGCGCGGTGCACGCTCTTCGCGTGGGGCGCGTTCTTCGCGCGGTGCACGCTCTTCGCGTGGGGCGCGATCTTCACGTGGTGCACGTT
This sequence comes from Pseudomonas sp. NMI542_15, assembly GCF_021283425.1. Classification (NCBI taxonomy): domain Bacteria; kingdom Pseudomonadati; phylum Pseudomonadota; class Gammaproteobacteria; order Pseudomonadales; family Pseudomonadaceae; genus Pseudomonas; species Pseudomonas sp. NMI542_15. The sequence continues at coordinate 23,606 of NZ_JAJSRO010000036.1, forward strand.
CTTCGCGTGGGGCGCGATCTTCACGTGGTGCACGTTCTTCGCGTGGTGCACGCTCCTCACGTGGCTGGCGTTCTTCGCGCGGGGCGCGCTCGGCACGTTCTTCACGCGGCTTGCGCTCTTCGTCACGGCGGCCGTTGCGGTTGCGGCTCTGCTGACGGCCGTTGCGGCGCTCTTCGTTGCGCGGGCTGCGCTCGGCAGCCGGTTTCTCGGCGACGACCGGGGCAGCAGCAGGTTCTTCCTTGCCGGCGAACAGGCTGACCAGCGACTTCACCAGGCCTTTGAACAGGCTTGGCTCTGGGGCGCTCGGGGCTGGGGCAGCCGGGGCGACAGCCTGTGGCTCTTCAGCAGCCGGTACTGGCGCACTGGTGCGGGCCGGTGCGGTCTTGACCGCCGCTTCCTGGCGAACCAGGGTGCGGGTGGCGGTCTGCTGCGGTGCCTCTTCGGTCTCGGTGGCGGCGATCTCGTAGCTGGACTGGTTGTTCAGCACTTCCGGGTTGTCGTCGCGCAGGCGCTGGACTTCGAAGTGCGGGGTTTCCAGGTGATCGTTCGGCAGGATGATGATGCGTGCGCGGGTGCGCAGTTCGATCTTGGTGATCGAGTTACGTTTCTCGTTGAGCAGGAATGCGGCCACCGGGATCGGCACTTGTGCGCGTACTTCGGCGGTGCGGTCCTTCAGGGCTTCTTCTTCGATCAGGCGCAGGATGGCCAGCGACAGCGATTCGACGTCACGGATGATGCCTGTGCCGGAGCAGCGTGGGCAGACGATGCCGCTGCTTTCGCCCAGCGATGGGCGCAGGCGCTGACGGGACATTTCCAGCAGGCCGAAGCGCGAAATGCGGCCGACCTGAACACGGGCACGGTCTGCCTCCAGGCACTCGCGTACGCGCTCTTCCACGGCACGCTGGTTTTTCGCCGGGGTCATGTCGATGAAGTCGATGACGATCAGGCCGCCAATGTCACGCAGGCGCAGCTGGCGGGCGATTTCCTCGGCCGCTTCCAGGTTGGTCTGCAGGGCGGTTTCTTCGATGTCGCTGCCTTTGGTGGCCCGCGCCGAGTTGATGTCGATGGACACCAGGGCTTCGGTCGGGTCGATCACGATCGAACCACCGGACGGCAGGTCGACCACGCGCTGGAAGGCGGTTTCGATCTGGCTTTCGATCTGGAAGCGGTTGAACAGCGGTACGCTGTCTTCGTACAGCTTCACCTTGCTGGCGTACTGCGGCATTACCTGGCGGATGAAGGTCAGGGCTTCTTCCTGGGCATCGATGCTGTCGATAAGCACTTCGCCGATGTCCTGGCGCAGATAGTCGCGGATAGCGCGGATGATGACGTTGCTTTCCTGATAAATCAGGAATGGCGCAGCGCGGTCCAGGGACGCTTCCTTGATGGCAGTCCACAGCTGCAGCAGGTAGTCGAGGTCCCACTGCATTTCTTCGCTGCTGCGGCCAAGACCGGCAGTGCGCACGATCAGGCCCATGTCGCCCGGCACGGTCAGGCCGTTCAGGGCTTCGCGCAGTTCGTTGCGCTCTTCGCCTTCGATGCGGCGGGAGATGCCGCCGGCACGTGGGTTGTTGGGCATCAGCACCAGGTAACGACCTGCCAGGCTGATGAAGGTGGTGAGGGCTGCGCCTTTGTTGCCGCGCTCTTCCTTCTCGACCTGGACGATGACTTCCTGGCCTTCGCTGAGCACTTCCTTGATGTTCACCCGGCCTTCGGGGGCTTTCTTGAAGTATTCGCGGGAGATTTCTTTCAGCGGCAGGAAGCCGTGACGTTCGGAACCGAAGTCGACGAAGGCGGCTTCGAGGCTGGGTTCGATGCGGGTGATCTTGCCTTTGTAGATGTTGGCCTTTTTCTGCTCGCGCGCACCAGACTCGATGTCCAGGTCGTAGAGGCGTTGGCCATCCACCAGGGCTACACGCAACTCTTCGGGTTGAGTTGCGTTAATCAGCATTCTTTTCATGTTGTACCGTCGGTTTCCGGGCTGCCGGAAACGGCGTTCGGCACACACGACTTCTCATGGTCGGTGCCAAGGTGCGCAAAGGGTGGCCGGGCCACCCCCGTGTCGAGCGACGTTCGGCACCAGCCAGTTGCCCAGCCTGCCGTTGTCGCGACGACGCGTCCTGTTTGCTGCGGTGCCAACAAGGCCCCGGTGGCTTCGAATGGAGATCGAATCAACCAAGCGGGCCTTGTGCACTCAGTCAGGAGGAGGAATCAACCTTCAGCCGTGGACGCCCGGGGGCATCTGTTCAGGACCTTATCCGCTCGCCAGCCGTCAGTGGGCTGGTGGCCGGACGCGGTGCTACACGGTCCGAGGGCTGTGCATCTCCACCCTGCACGTATCCCTGATAATTCGGGTGCTGCCGCGCGCTGAATCCGCAACGGGTTGCATTTTTCGCCACTGCAGGTACTGCACTGGCGCCATTCATATCCAAGGCAGGTATTTCCGAAGCATTCGCCGTGCGTTGCGTGGAAGCGACGGGGCGGGCAGAGGGGCTGCGAAAAGAATCGGGTAAGCAGGTGAAACACCGCGCTTGTCGTTTTTTTTCGGTCTTCTCTACACGGCGCTGGTGGCGATTCCAGGCAATTCGGTAAACTGGCGAACACCCCGTAGGACGGCCTCGCGTCCTGGAGAATTGCGTTGGTCAGGGCCGGCTGAAAGCCTGTTGCCGCTGGCCTGCCGCTTTTGGCGGCGTTCGCGACTATAGCAGCAATGATTAAGTGCTTCAATTCCATAAAAAATTGTTATGATCCCGCAATGACGACCAATACCCCTCCGACTTCCGGCGTTCAGCTGATCGAAGTCGCGCCGGAGCTTGCCGGCCAACGCATTGATAATTTCCTCATCACGGCCCTCAAGGGCGTGCCCAAAACGCTGGTCTACCGCATCCTGCGCAAGGGTGAAGTGCGGGTGAACAAGGGTCGGGTAAAGCCTGAGTACAAGATCCAGGCCGGCGACATCGTGAGGGTGCCGCCCGTCCGCCTGCCGGAGCGTGACGAGCCGGCACCGGTGGCCCAGGGCCTGCTGCAGCGCCTTGAGGCGGCCATTGTCTACGAAGACAAGGCGCTGATCGTGATGAACAAGCCGTCCGGCATTGCCGTCCATGGCGGTAGCGGCCTGAGCTTTGGTGTGATCGAGGCACTGCGCCAGCTGCGCCCGGACGCCAAGGAGCTCGAACTGGTGCACCGCCTGGACCGCGACACCTCTGGCCTGCTGATGATTGCCAAGAAGCGCAGCATGCTGCGCCACTTGCATGCCGCCCTGCGCGGTGACGGGGTCGACAAGCGCTATATGGCGCTGGTGCGCGGCCACTGGCCGACGTCGAAGAAGCAGGTGAATGCGCCGTTGCTCAAGAGCAACCTGCGCTCCGGCGAGCGCATGGTTGAAGTGAACGAAGAGGGCAAGGACGCGTTGACCCTGTTCCGCGTGCTCCGCCGCTTTGGCGAGTTCGCCACCATTGTCGAGGCCCGTCCGATCACGGGGCGTACCCACCAGATTCGCGTGCATACCCTGCATGCGGGGCACATGATTGCCGGTGACAGCAAGTACGGTGACGAAGACTTCAGCCGCGAAATTCGCGAGCTGGGGGGCAAACGCCTGTTCTTGCATGCCTATGCGCTGACTGTGCCGCTGCCGGATGGTGGTGAGCTGAAGCTTGAAGCGCCTGTGGATGAAGTCTGGGCGAAAACCATTGAACGTCTGAGTGCGTCCTGATCCATGAAGAAAGGCTATGAGCTACTGATCTTCGACTGGGACGGTACCCTGGCCGATTCTATCGGGCGTATTGTCGAGGCCATGAATGCCGCCGCCGAGCGTGCCGGCGAGGTCGCCAGCCGTGAGGATGCGGTCAAGGGCATCATCGGTCTGGCCCTGGGTGAGGCGATCCATACCCTGTACCCGCACCTGGCACCTGCGCAGGTCGACAGCTTCCGTCAGCACTATGCTGATATCTACATGGCGCTGGATCAGCAGCCTTCGCCACTGTTCGAGGGCGTGGTCGAGTCGCTGGATGCCTTTCGTGCCGAGGGTTACCGCCTGGCGGTGGCTACGGGCAAGGCGCGTCGCGGGCTGGACCGGGTACTCAAGGCCAATGGCTGGGAGCAGTTCTTCGACATCACCCGTGCTGCCGACGAAACCCGTGGCAAGCCGCACCCGCTGATGCTCGAGGAAATCCTCGGCCATTGCGGCGTCGAACCGGCGCGTGCGCTGATGGTCGGAGATTCGGCATTCGACCTGCAGATGGCCAGCAATGCCGGGATGCATTCGGTGGCGGTGGGCTATGGTGCCATGCCGCTGCAGGCGCTGGCCGAGTTTGGTCCGCAGGTGTGCATCGATCATTTTTCCCAGCTGCGCGAGTGGCTGGGTGGTTCCGCAATTCCATTTCCAAGGTAGGTAAGCATGGCAGACGAATGGAAAGCCCCCGAGGCCGAACCCGAGGAGCGCGAAGGGCGCAAGAGCTGGCAGCTGCTGGAAAAGACCTTGCTGGCCAGTGTGCAGGAGCAGCGCCGGGCGCGGCGCTGGGGGATCTTCTTCAAGCTGCTGACTTTCATCTACCTGTTCGGCTTCCTGGCGTTGTTCACGCCGCTGATGGATTTCGACAAGGCGGCATCGCGCAGTGCCAGCCATACCGCGCTGGTCGAGGTGCGCGGGGTGATTGCCGATCAGGAGGCCGCCAGCGCGGACAATATCGTCAAGAGCCTGCGCGAGGCGTTCAAGGACAGCAAGACCAAGGCGGTGGTAATGCGCATCAACAGCCCGGGTGGCAGTCCGGTGCAGGCGGGTTACGTGTACGACGAAATCCGCCGCCTGCGTGCTGAATACCCGGCTATCAAGCTGTATGCAGTCATCGCCGATCTCGGCGCTTCTGGTGCCTATTACATTGCCAGTGCGGCGGACGAAATCTACGCCGATAAAGCCAGCCTGGTGGGCTCCATTGGTGTGACGGCGGCCGGTTACGGTTTTGTTGGCACCATGGAAAAGCTGGGCGTGGAGCGGCGCGCCTACACCTCGGGTGAGCACAAGGCCTTCCTTGATCCGTTCTCGCCTGAAAAGCCCGAAGAAACCCGGTTCTGGCAGGGTGTGCTGGATACCACGCACCAGCAGTTCATTGCCATGGTCAAGCAGGGACGTGGCGAACGCTTGAAGGACAAGGAACATCCTGAGTTGTTCAGCGGCCTGGTCTGGTCGGGCGAGCAGGCCAAGGCGCTGGGCTTGGTGGATGGGCTGGGCAGTGCCAGCTATGTGGCACGTGAGATTGTTGGCGAGAAGGAGCTGGTGGACTTTACCGTTCAGGAATCGCCTTTCGATCGCTTCTCCAAGCGCGTAGGTGCCAGCGTGGCTGAGCACCTGGCGATGTGGATGGGGTTCCAGGGGCCACAGTTGCGTTGAGTTCGGCGTGCATTTTGCGGCGCCTGTGAGATCGAGCGCCGCCCGTGCGGCGCTTCGCGGGGCAAGCCCGCTCCCACATTTGTTTTGGGCCGGTCAGTCCTGAGCCATTGGTGCGCGCCCCCTTGGAGGTACGACGCGATATCGTGTCATGCGCCAAAGGGTCCGCGCGCCAATGGTGACAGGAGAAATTGGCCTGAAACAGATGTGGGGGCGGGCTTGCCCCGCGAAGCGCCGCGCGGGCGGCGCTCGGTCTCACAGGCGCAGAAAATCTCGAGCCAGGCTCAAGGGACAACCACCCCCTCCCGGGTCAACATATCCACCAGTCGAATCAACGGCAGCCCGATCAGGCTGGTCGAATCGCACCCATGGGTGCTCTGAAACAAACTCACCCCCAGCCCCTCCGCCTTGAAGCTCCCCGCGCAATCCAGTGGTTGTTCCGCCGCCACATAGCGTTCCACCCGCTCGCGGCTCAGCTCGCGCATCGTCACGGTAAACGGCACGCAATCCACCTGGCAGTGCCCGGTGGCGCTGTTCAGCAGTGCCAGCCCGGTCAGAAAACTCACCTGCTGACCGCTGCACTCCAGCAGTTGCTCGCAAGCCCGCTCGAAGGTGTGCGGCTTGCCCAGTACCTGTTCGCCCAGCACCGCAACCTGGTCCGAGCCGATGATCAGGTGCCCGGGGTGGCTGCCCGCCAATGCCTCGGCCTTTTGCCTGGCCAGTCGGCGCACCAGGTCCACGGCGGGCTCGTCATCCTGTCGCTGTTCGTCTATATCAGGGCTTGCCCAGGTGAAGGGCAGGCGCAGGCGTGTGAGCAGTTCGCGGCGGTAGGCAGAGCTGGAAGCCAGTAACAAAGGAAGCATGGTAGACTCCGGGTTCGGTTGAACCAATCCTATCACGCACGATGCCGCCTAATTTCCTTTGACAGGGGCGGGGGGCATCCCTAGAATGCTGCGCCTATGTTGAATGACCCGATTCCACCTCACGTTGACCCGCGCAAATTAGCCGATCGTGGCGTAACCCTTAACGGTTCGCTGCAACTCGCTGATTTGGAAAGACTCTGCGACCCGCTTTCCGACAATGTCGGTACGGTGCAGGCGAAGTTCGATTTTGAACGAGATGAGCAGCACGTAGTGGTTATCCACACCGAGCTGAACGTCGAGGTCAAGATGGTTTGCCAGCGTTGTCTTGAGCTGGTCACCCTGCCGATCTACAGCGAATGTACATACGCTGTGGTGAAGGAGGGTGCGAATACCCAGTCGTTGCCGAAAGGCTATGACGTGCTGGAACTGGGCGAAGATCCTTTGGATCTGCAGGCATTGGTCGAGGAAGAGCTTCTGCTCGCCTTGCCAATCGTGCCTGCTCACCATCCGGAAGAATGCCAGCAGCCGGCGGGCGCAGACGAGCCCGAATCGAGCAAGGACGAGGTATCGCGGTCCAACCCGTTCAGTGTTTTGGCGCAGTTAAAGCGTGACCCAAACGTTTAGGAGTTAATCAATTATGGCTGTTCAGCAGAACAAAAAATCCCGCTCTGCCCGTGACATGCGCCGTTCGCACGACGCCCTGTCGGAAAACGCGCTGTCGGTAGAAAAGACCACCGGTGAAATTCACCTGCGTCACCACGTTTCGCCAGAAGGCGTATACCGTGGTCGTAAAGTGATCGATAAGGGCGCTGACGAGTAATCCTTGTCTGCTCAGATCATCGCGATCGACGCAATGGGCGGGGACTTCGGTCCCCGCAGCATTGTCCAGGCTAGCATTGCCTGCCTTTCGGCTACCCCCTCGCTGCACCTGACCCTCGTCGGTCAACCCTCCCTCCTAGAAGATCTTGTCAGTGGCCTTGCAGCTGCGGATCGCGCGCGCCTGCAGATTGTCGCCGCCAGTGAGGTGATCGGTATGGACGAGCGGCCATCGCAGGCGCTACGCGGCAAGCCGGACTCGTCGATGCGCATCGCCCTCGAACTGGTGCGCGACGGCAAGGCCCAGGCCTGCGTCAGTGCCGGCAACACCGGGGCGCTGATGGCGCTGTCACGCTTCGTGCTCAAGACCTTGCCGGGTATCGATCGGCCAGCCATGGTGGCGGCGATTCCCACCCAGGCGGGTTACTGTCAGTTGCTCGACCTCGGCGCCAACGTCGACTGCAGTGCAGAAAACCTCTATCAGTTCGCGGTGATGGGCTCGGTGGCCGCCCAGGCCCTGGGTGTGCATCGGCCGCGGGTGGCATTGCTTAACATCGGCACCGAGGACATCAAGGGTAATCAGCAGGTAAAGCTGGCGGCCACGCTGTTGCAGAACGCTCGCGGCCTCAACTATGTCGGTTTCGTCGAAGGGGATGGCCTGTACAGAGGGGAGGCGGACGTGGTGGTGTGCGACGGTTTTGTCGGCAACATCCTGCTCAAGTCCAGCGAGGGCCTGGCGACGATGATCGGTGCGCGCATCGAAAAACTGTTCAAGGGCGGTGCTTTTGCCCGCGTTGCCGGGGCCATGGCCATGCCGTTGCTCAAGCGCCTGCAGGCCGACCTGGCGCCGGCGCGGCACAACGGTGCGAGCTTTCTGGGGTTGCAGGGTATCGTCATCAAGAGCCATGGCTCGGCAGGCGTGCAGGGCTTCCAGAGTGCTATCCAGCGGGCGTTGATCGAGATTCAGGAAAACCTGCCGCAGCGCCTGCATGGCCGCCTCGAAGATTTGTTGCCTTAGGCATTTCGCCGATGAAGTGCTTAAATGTGACCGCTTGGTCTGCGTATTCATCCAAGTTTTCAGATTCTGCGTCCAGCCCACGGCTCGGCGCACCTCATTCGACGACAAGATCATAAGGGCTTGTTCAATGTCTGCATCCCTCGCATTCGTCTTCCCCGGTCAAGGTTCCCAGTCCCTGGGCATGCTCAAGGAACTGGGCGCCGAAAAGCCGGTGATCGTTGAGACCTTCAAGGAGGCCTCCGACGCTCTGGGTTACGACCTGTGGAAGCTGGTCCAGGAAGGCCCGGAAGAACAACTCAATCAAACCGACAAGACTCAGCCTGCGATCCTCACCGCTTCCATCGCGCTGTGGCGCCTGTGGCTGGAGGAGGGCGGCGCCACGCCGGCTTTCGTTTCTGGTCACAGCCTGGGTGAATACAGCGCCCTGGTTGCCGCAGGCAGCCTGTCGCTGAAAGATGCCGTGCGCTTGGTCGAGCGTCGCGGCCAGCTGATGCAGGAAGCCGTCCCGGCCGGCCATGGCGCCATGGCCGCAATCCTCGGCCTGGATGACGCCGTGGTGGTCGAGATCTGTGGTAGGGCGGCCGAAGACGAAGTGGTCAGCGCGGTGAACTTCAACTCGCCGGGCCAGGTTGTGATTGCTGGCAACAAGGCTGCGGTGGACCGTGCCATGGAGCTGTGCAAAGAGGCTGGTGCCAAGCGCGCCCTGCCACTGGCGGTCAGCGTACCGTCGCACTGTGCCCTGATGAAGCCGGCCGCCGAGCGTTTCGCCGAGAACGTGAACGCCATCGAATGGAAGGCGCCACAAATTCCGGTGGTGCAGAACGTCACCGCTGCCATTGCCCCTGACCTCGATGCCCTCAAGCATGACCTGCTGGCACAGCTGTACCAGCCTGTGCGTTGGGTCGAGTGCGTGCAGACCCTGGCTGCCAACGGTGCGGTCAACCTGGTCGAGTGCGGCCCGGGCAAGGTCCTGGCTGGCCTGAACAAGCGTTGCGCCGACGGCGTGACCACCTACAACCTCAATACCCCTGACGCCGTTGCCGCCACCCGCGCGGCACTGGCCTGATTTGGAGAAGCTTGCATGAGCCTGCAAGGTAAAGTTGCACTGGTCACCGGCGCCAGCCGTGGCATTGGCCAGGCCATCGCCCTCGAGCTGGGCCGCCAGGGCGCGACCGTGATCGGTACCGCCACTTCGGCCTCCGGCGCCGAGCGTATTGCTGCCACCCTGAAAGAGCACGGTATCACCGGCACCGGCATGGAACTGAACGTGACCAGCGCCGAATCCGTTGAAACTGTTTTGGGTGCAATCGCCGAGCAGTTTGGCGCGCCGGCCATCCTGGTCAACAACGCCGGTATCACCCGCGACAACCTCATGCTGCGCATGAAGGACGACGAATGGTTCGACGTGATCGACACCAACCTGAACAGCCTCTACCGTCTGTCCAAGGGCGTGCTGCGTGGCATGACCAAGGCACGTTGGGGTCGTATCATCAGCATCGGCTCGGTCGTCGGTGCCATGGGTAACGCGGGCCAGGCCAACTACGCCGCCGCCAAGGCTGGCCTGGAAGGCTTCAGCCGCGCCCTGGCGCGTGAAGTGGGCTCGCGTGGCATCACCGTAAACTCGGTGACTCCGGGCTTCATCGACACCGACATGACCCGCGAGCTGCCAGAAGCGCAGCGTGAAGCCCTGCAAACCCAGATTCCGCTGGGCCGCCTGGGCCAGGCCGACGAAATCGCCAAGGTGGTGTCGTTCCTGGCGTCCGACGGTGCAGCCTACGTGACCGGCGCTACCGTGCCGGTCAACGGCGGGATGTACATGTAACACTGCAACTCAATGTGACGGATTTCGTAAAAAAAGAGTCATACTGCGAGCCTAAAATCCGTTATAAAGCTGCAACCAGATTCCAGGCAGCGGGTAGGGTGTCTAGCCTGAGAGTGCGTTTAGCTTGAAAAGCGAACGTCTTTCTATAAAATTAGCCACCGGCCAGCTGCCTGACATATATCCATTAGGAGTGAAAACTAGGTATGAGCACCATCGAAGAACGCGTCAAGAAAATCGTCGCCGAGCAACTGGGCGTGAAGGAAGAGGAAGTGACTAACGAGAAGTCCTTCGTCGATGACCTGGGTGCCGATTCGCTTGACACCGTTGAGCTGGTGATGGCTCTGGAAGAGGAATTCGAGACCGAAATCCCTGACGAAGAAGCCGAGAAAATCACTACCGTTCAAGCCGCTATCGACTACGTCAACAGCCACAAGGCCTAAGACGCTGTAGTCGTCGCTACTTGACGAGAAAAACCGCACTGCCTTTGCCGGCGTGCGGTTTTTTCTTTGCGAACGTGCTGCTTTTTGGCGAGCCGGCTTCGCTCACCGCGCACCAAGAGCCTGTTGCCATTCCATTCCAGCGCTTGAATGTAATCGCAAGAGACTCTGTTATTAGAAAAGGAGAGTACTGTGTCGCGTAGACGCGTCGTGGTCACCGGTATGGGTATGCTGTCGCCACTGGGTACCGATGTACCGAGCACCTGGCAGGGCATTCTGGCTGGCCGCAGTGGCATTGGTCCGATCGAACACACGGACCTGTCTGCTTACTCCACCCGTTTTGGCGGCTCGGTGAAAGGCTTCGAGGTTGAGCAATACCTGTCGGCCAAAGAGGCCCGCAAGCTTGACCTGTTCATCCAGTACGGCCTGGCGGCCGGTTTCCAGGCGGTGCGAAATGCCGGCCTGGAGGTCACCGACGCCAACCGTGAGCGCATTGGCGTGGCCATGGGCTCGGGAATCGGCGGCCTGACCAATATCGAGGAAACCAGTCGTACGCTGCACGATTCGGGGCCGCGTCGCATTTCCCCGTTCTTTGTGCCGGGCTCGATCATCAACATGATCTCCGGGTTCCTGTCGATCCACCTGGGCCTGCAGGGGCCGAACTACGCCATTGCCACCGCCTGCACCACCGGCACCCATTGCATCGGCATGGCAGCGCGCAATATCGCCTACGGTGAAGCTGACGTGATGATTGCAGGGGGCGCAGAGATGGCTGCCTGTGGCCTGGGCATGGGCGGCTTCGGTGCCTCCCGTGCGTTGTCCACCCGCAACGACGAGCCCAGCCGGGCCAGCCGCCCGTGGGACAAGGGCCGTGACGGCTTTGTATTGTCCGACGGTGCCGGTGCCCTGGTACTCGAAGAGCTGGAACACGCCAAGGCCCGTGGTGCGACCATCTATGCCGAGCTGGTTGGCTTTGGCATGAGCGGCGACGCCTACCACATGACTTCGCCACCCGACACCGGCGAGGGGGCTGCCCGCTGCATGGCCAACGCCTTGCGCGATGCCGGTATCCAGCCGGAAGAGGTCAGCTACATCAACGCCCACGGTACCTCGACCCCTGCGGGCGACGTGGCCGAAGTCGCCGCGATCAAGCGCGTATTCGGTGAGCATGCCTACAAGCTGGCTGTCAGTTCGACCAAGTCGATGACCGGCCACCTGCTGGGCGCCGCAGGCGCGGTGGAAGCGATCTTCAGTGTGCTGGCGATCAACAGCCAGATGGCCCCGCCCACCATCAACCTGGACGAACCGGACGAAGGTTGCGACCTCGACTTCGTGCCGCACCAGGCGCGCAGCATGCCGATCGACGTGGTGCTGTCCAACTCGTTCGGCTTCGGTGGCACCAACGGCTCGCTGGTGTTCCGCCGGTTCGCCGGTTGATGCAGAGCTGGGTCGATGGCCAGCCTGCGGGTGCAGTCAACCTGCAGAACCGCGGCCTGGCCTACGGCGATGGGCTGTTTGAAACCATCGCTGTGCGTGGTGGCCAGCCCCGCTTGCTGGAAGGCCACCTTGCACGCCTGGCGCTGGGTTGCCAGCGCCTGGCGCTCAGCGCCGACCTGGTGCTGGTGCGCGACGAACTCCTGCGCTATGCCAGCCAGCTCGGTGACGGTGTAGCCAAACTCATCCTTACCCGTGGTGACAGCCAGCGTGGCTATGCGCCGGTTGCCGGTGCTGCGCCGCGGCGAATTCTGCAGGGCAGCCCGTTACCCGGCTATCCTGTCGAGCATGCCGAGCAGGGCGTGCGCTTGTTCCTGTGCCAGACCCGGCTTGGGGAACAACCGCTGCTGGCCGGCCTCAAACACCTCAACCGCCTGGAGCAGGTGCTGGCCCGTGCCGAATGGCAGGACAGCGACCATGCCGAAGGCCTGATGCGTGACGGGCAGGGCAGGCTGATCGAAGGGGTGTACAGCAATCTGTTCCTGGTGCGCGATGGCGTGCTGTTCACTGCCGACCTCAGCCGTTGTGGTGTGGCCGGGGTGATGCGTGCGGCACTGCTGGAACAGGCCGCGCTGCTGGGCATTCCGGCGCAGGTATGTGACCTGCCGTTCGACGCGTTGGAGCAGGCAGATGAAGTATTTGTTTGCAATAGCGTTTACGGCATCTGGCCCGTGCGAGGCGTAGCCGCGCTAAACTGGTCGCCTGGCCCGCTCACCCGTAAACTGCAGGCCGTTGCCCGTACGTTACTGGAAACCTGAATTCGTGAGACGTAAATTCCTGCTACTGCTGGAAATGGGCCTGATCATTGCCGGGTTGGCGCTTGGCTGGTCGGCCTGGAAGGTCAACTCGGTCCTTGAGCAGCCCTTGCACGTGACGCAGGAGCGCCTGCTCGACGTGCCCAATGGCACCAACCCAAACCGCATGTTCTATCGCATGGAGCAAGAAGGTTTGCTGGACGACGCCGTCTGGTTGCGCTTGTACTGGCGCTTCAACATGGCAGGCACTGCCCTGCACACAGGCGAGTATCGCCTTACCCCAGGCATGACGGTCGAACAGTTGTTCGACGCCTGGCGCCGGGCCGACGTGGTGCAATACAACCTCACCCTGGTGGAAGGCTGGACCTTCCGTCAGGTACGCTCGGCCGTGGCCAAGCATGAAAAAATCAAGCATACCCTGGACGGCCTGTCGGATTCCGAGGTGATGGACAAGCTCGGCCATACCGGTGTGTTCCCGGAAGGGCGCTTTTTCCCGGACACCTACCGCTTTGTACGTGGCATGAGCGATGTCGAGCTGCTGCAGCAGGCCTACATGCGCCTGGACGAAGTGCTGGCAAAGGAATGGGCCGAGCGCACCACCGACCTGCCGTATCGCGATCCGTACCAGGCGTTGATCATGGCGTCGCTGGTGGAAAAGGAAACCGGTATCCCCCAGGAGCGTGGGCAGATTGCCGGTGTATTTGTGCGGCGCCTGCGCCTGGGCATGATGCTGCAGACCGATCCGACGGTGATCTACGGCATGGGTGAGCGGTACAACGGCAAGATTACCCGCGCCGATCTGCGCGAACCGACACCCTACAACACCTATACCATGACGGGGTTGCCGCCCACGCCGATTGCCATGGTCGGCCGTGAAGCGATTCACGCGGCGCTCAACCCTTCCGATGGCACCAGCTTGTACTTCGTCGCCCGCGGCGATGGCAGCCATGTGTTCTCCGACGACCTCGACGACCATAACTCGGCGGTGCGTGAGTTCCAGCTCAAGCGACGTGCAGGCTACCGCTCCAGCCCCGCACCGCAGCAAGACGTACAGCCGGGCGCTGACGAGGCTCCGCCCCAGGTGCCGGCGGCGGACGAGCCGGCTGCGCAGCCGGCACCCGAAGAGCCGCCTGTGCAGGACGCCCCTGCTGGCGGCGCTCAAGCGGCCGAACGGCCGACGCCTGACGAACAACATTAAGGACTGCCTGTGAGCGGCTTGTTTATTACGCTGGAAGGCCCCGAAGGTGCGGGCAAGAGCACCAACCGCGACTACCTGGCTGCACGCTTGCGCGAGCAGGGCCTGGATGTCGTGCTGACCCGTGAGCCGGGTGGTACGCCGCTGGCCGAAAAAGTGCGCGAGCTGCTGCTGGCCCCCACCGATGAAAGCATGGCGGCCGACACCGAACTGTTGCTGGTGTTCGCGGCGCGCGCCCAACACCTCGCGCAGGTAATCCGCCCGGCGCTGGCCCGCGGCGCCGTGGTGCTGTGTGACCGCTTCACCGACGCTACCTATGCCTATCAGGGCGGTGGGCGCGGTTTGTCGGTCGAGCGCATCGCCACCCTGGAGCAATTCGTCCAGGGTGACCTGCGCCCGGACCTGACCTTGGTTTTCGACCTGCCAGTGGAAGTGGGCTTGGCCCGTGCTGCCGCCCGCGGCCGCCTGGACCGTTTCGAGCAGGAGGGCCAGGCGTTCTTCGAAGCTGTACGCCAGGCTTACCTGCAGCGCGCCCAGCGCGAGCCGCAGCGCTACAGCCTGCTCGATGCCGCACAATCGCTGGAGGCCGTGCAGCGCGCTATCGATGTGCTACTCCCGGCGATTGTGGAGCGTTGCCGTGGCTGACGCCTACCCCTGGCAGCAGGCTATTTGGCAGCAGCTGGCCGGCCGCAGCCAGCACGCGCACGCCTACCTGCTGCACGGGCCGCAGGGTATCGGCAAGCGGGCCATGGCCGAACGCCTGATGGCCCGCCTGCTGTGCCAGCAGCCCCAAGGGCTGGATGCCTGCGGCGGGTGCAAGGCCTGCATGTTGCTCAAGGCCGGCAGCCACCCGGACAATTTTGTGCTTGAGCCTGAAGAGGCCGACAAACCGATCAAGGTCGACCAAGTGCGCGAGCTGGTGGCGTTCGTGGTGCAAACTGCGCAATTGGGTGGGCGCAAGGTGGTGCTGATCGAGCCTGTCGAGGCGATGAACGTCAACGCCTCCAACGCGCTGCTCAAAAGCCTCGAAGAGCCATCTGGCGACACGGTGCTGCTGCTGGTCACCCACCAGCCCAGCCGCTTGTTGCCGACTATCAAGAGCCGCTGCCAGCAGGTGGCGTGCCCGCAGCCAAGCCTGGCCCAGAGCCAGGCCTGGCTGGCGGGTGCGTTGCCTGACAGTGACGAGGCCGAGCGTGACGAGCTACTGACGCTGGCCGCCGGTTCGCCATTGATGGCGGTCAGCCTGCAGGCACAAGGTGTGCGCGAGCAACGTGCGCTGGTTACTGACGGGGTGAAGAAGCTGATCAAGCAGCAGCAATCGCCCAGCCAGCTGGCCGATGCCTGGAACGGCGTGCCACTGCTGTTGCTGTTCGACTGGTTCTGCGATTGGTCGCATCTGATCCTGCGCTACCAGTTGACCCAGGACGAGGAGGGGTTAGGCTTGGCTGATATGCGCAAGGTGGTGCAATACCTGGCGCAGAAGAGCCGCCAGGCCAAGGTGCTGGAGGTGCAGGCCTGGATCCTGGAGCAGCGTCAGAAGGTGCTGGGCAAGGCCAACCTCAACCGCGCCCTGCTGCTCGAATCGCTGCTGGCTCACTGGCTGCAACTGCCCGGTACCCGCTGATTTTCATTTTTTCATGTGTGTCGTCATCCTATGCTCGTAGATTCCCATTGCCACCTCGACCGTCTTGACCTGAGCGCCCACCAGGGCTCCCTCGATGCCGCTTTGCAGGCAGCGCGTGAGCGTGGGGTCGGTCATTTTCTGTGTATTGGCGTCAGTGCCGAAAACGCCGGTGCCGTGAAGGCGTTGAGCGAGCAGTACGCCGATGTCGATTGCTCGGTGGGCGTGCACCCGCTTGACCTGGCGCCGGGTGAAACCCCGGCGCTGGAATGGTTGCTGCGCGAACTGGCCCACCCCCATGTGGTGGCGATAGGTGAAACCGGACTGGATTACCACTATGAGCCGGAAGCTGCCGAGCTGCAGCAGGCTTCGTTCCGCCTGCACCTGGAAGCCTCGCGGCAGACCGGCAAGCCGGTCATCGTGCACACCCGGGCGGCACGTGCCGATACCCTGGCGCTGCTGCGTGAAGCCAACCTGCCACAGGCTGGCGTGCTGCATTGCTTCACCGAAGACTGGGAGATGGCCAAGGCCGCGCTGGACCTGGGGTATTACATCTCGCTGTCTGGCATCGTAACCTTCCGCAACGCCGATGCCCTGCGTGAAGTGGCTCGGCAGGTGCCGGTCGATCGTTTGCTGGTCGAGACCGATTCGCCGTATCTGGCACCCATTCCGTACCGTGGCAAGCCGAACCTTCCGCAGTATGTACGGGAAGTGGCTGAGTATGTGGCTTCGTTGCGGGGCGCCAGTTATGACCAACTGGCTGAGCAGACTACTGCCAACTTCAAGCGGTTGTTCCCGTTGGCGCGGGTGGCCTGATGGCCCACGAGCCTGAGTGCTCTTGCTCTTGCTCTTGCTCTTGCTCTTGCTTCGGCTTTGGCTTCTAAGCGCGCGGTAGCTCAGGCAACGCAGATTGCGACTTCAGGAGGCCGAGCGCAGGGCTTGCGGAGGGAGGTGACGGGCATGGATGCCCGTCAAGCGCTGGGCCCCAGGATGGGGCCTGCAGCGCGGTCCTCCCGGGAGCGAGCCCGGAGCGAGGGGACCCCGGAGCGCAGCGTAGGGGCCGGATGATGGGAGCGCAGCGTTTTTTGGTTACTTTTTG
>NZ_JAJSRO010000037.1:0-34592 GCF_021283425.1 Pseudomonas sp. NMI542_15
CGGCTTTGCCGGTGTTCGCGGGACAAGCCCGCTCCCACAGGTACGGCGCAGGCTTAGGGCTTATGTAATACCTGTGGGACTGGCTTGCACAATGCTTGAAAGCTGGCGCGATCACTGCGGGAGGAGGCTTGCCCTGGGTACAAACCGGGAAAACGCGGTGTCTGGCACCGGCTTTGCCGGTGTTCGCGGGACAAGCCCGCTCCCACAGGTACGGCGCAGGCTTAGGGCTTATGTAATACCAGTGGAACTGGCTTGCACAATGCTGAAAGCTGGCGCGATCACTGTGGGAGGAGGCTTGCCCTGGGTACAAACCGGGGAAACGCGGTGTCTGGCACCGGCTTTGCCGGTGTTCGCGGGACAAGCCCCACACAGGTACGGCGCAGGCTTAGGGCTCGTGTAATACCTGTGGAACTGGCTTGCACAATGCTTGAACGCTAGCGCGATCACTGTGGGAGCGGGCTTGCCCCGCGAACACCGGCAAAGCCGGTGCCATCCCATGCGCAACCTGCTCCGCGGAGCTCAGGCACATTCAGTTCTGTTCGGCGACGCTGGATTTACCTTGGCGTGTCTCGATCTCACCAATCAAGCGCTTGGCCAGCGACGGGTAGTTCTCATCAAAGTGGTGCCCCCCAGGCAGCTTCAGGCGTTCACCCACCGCGGTCTTTTCGGTGCAACCGCTCTCATCGCTCTCTTCCACGCCATACACGCACACCACCTTGGAGGCTGGCAGTTTGGCCATTTCCGGTCCGGTTGGTGCTTCCTGGCCTTCCTTGCCCAGCCAGCCCTCGACCTCGATCTCGAAACTGCCGCTGCGGGCAAAGGCCAGCAGCATCACTGCGTCGATACGTTGCTGGTCTTCCACCGGCAGGCGGTTGTAGATTGCTGGCAGCACATCGGCACCGAACGAATAACCGGTGAGGACAAAGCGCTTGGTGCCCCACTTCTGTCGGTAGTGCTGCATCAGCTCGGACAGGTCGGCAGCGCTTTGCTCCGGGGTTTTGTGCTGCCAGTAATAGCGCAGCGTGTCGATACCCACCACCGGGTAGCCCAGCTTGGCCATTTCTCCGGCAACATCGCGGTCAAGGTCGCGCCAACCGCCGTCACCGGAGAGGAACAGGGTGACCGTGTCGGTGGTCTGCCCGGCCGGCACTTCCACCACAGGGATGGCCAGGGCGTTGCCGTCGTGACCTACCAGGGCCTGGGTCAGCTGGGCCTTGAGCACTTGGGGCAGATGGATGTCGTAATCGCTGATGCTGGTTTCGGCGTTGACCTGGTCGCGCACGAAGGCGGCGCTGGCGTCATCCGGGTTGTCGTTCCAGGCGACGTTCCAGTGGCCGTGGGCAGCCGCCTTGGGCAGGGGGGACTGGCAGCCAGGTTGCTCCAGGTTGAAGTCCACGGAAATGGCCCGGGCCTTGTCATTGTTCTGGTTGGCCAGCCAGCGCCAGGCCTGGGCGGCGCCAGGGCCGATACCGGCGACCAACGTCGGCTTTTCTGGCAGCTCGGCCAAGCCCTGGTCCATCGCCTGTTGCTGCTTGCTGCAATCGTTAGGCGGCAAAATCACCTGCACCATTTGGGCTTCAGCGGCCTGGCTCAGGTCAAGCAGCTGCTTGTCCGTCAGCGCCTGATCCTGTGGCACACCGATGGCCACCCGGGCCTTGGGGTGCACACCTGGGGTCACGCGGGTGATGCTGGTGCCATTGATGCTCAATTGCTCCAGGCGCGCTTCGGGGGCGGGGCGCGTCCATAGCCAGAACGCCAGCGCACCCCCCAGGGCGGCCAGCAGCAGGGGAACCAGCAGGTACAGCCAAAAGCGTCGGGTCATCAACGTTTCACCAATCCAGTCAGGCCGCCTGCAATCAGGGCGGCAGTATCAGCCAGTGCCACCAGCGGGTCGAGCCCGGCCGGCACGGCCATGTAGCGGGGTTCCCAATCCGGTTGGAACTTGTCCTTGAAGCGTCGAAGCCCCTGGAAGTTGTAAAGCTGCTCGCCCCGGCGGAACACCATCGAGCCCAGGCGCTGGGTCAGAGGCGCGCCACGCCGCGGCTGAAGGCCGGAAAGCGGCACCATGCCCAGGCTGAAGCGGGAATACTCATGGCTTTTGTAGTGCAGGATCAGGCCGATCATCATGAACTCCATGGTCAGCTTCGGTGCCTCGGGGTGCGCACGCATCAGGTCGAGGCTGGCCAGTTCGTTGCTGTGGGTCTCCAGCAGGTTGGCGAAGGCCACCGGCCGACCCTGGAAGCGGATCAGGGCAATGCGGAAGTGCTGCAGGTACTCCGGGCTGAAGCGCCCCAGCGAAAAGCCTTTCTCGCGCACGTTCTTGCCGCAGAGCCAGGCATCGGAAATTTCCTTCAGCTCTGCCAGCGGGGCCTGGCCGGGCTCGTGGATTTCCAGGCTCAGGCCGTCGCGGCCACCACGGTTCCAGGTGTAGCGCAGGTCCTTCATTTCCTTGCCCTTGGCTTCGAGATCGAAGCGGCGCAAGTCGACCCGGGCTTCCTCGCCCAGCTTCAGTGCAGTCAGGCCAATGTCCATATAGAACGGCAGGTTTTCCGCGCGTACCTGGTAGAACACGGGCCGGGCGTGGTGCAGGTCGCACAGGTCGCGGAACTGCCAGATCATTTCGGCGCGCTCCTGGGCCGGCCCGATCGGGTCGTACAGGGCCACCAGGCTGCGGCCGCGACGGGCATACATAAGGAAGGCATTGTCGCGGGGGTGGAACAGCAACGCCTTGTCCCCAGTCAGGGCCAGGCCGCCGTCGGGCTGGTCGGAGGCCAGCAGAATACGGTTGGCGCGCTGCAGTTCTTCCTCGTCGGGCAGGTGGATCACCGGCGGCGCGGTGCGCAGCAGCCAGGTCAGCGCCAAGGCGGCCAGCAGCAAGGCACTGCCCATGGCGGCGCGCAGGCCACGCGGGGCATCGGCATCAAGGGTGAACTGCCACCACAGCTGGTGGCTGTAGGGCACATCCTGGTAGGCGAACAGCAGCAGCCACACCGATGCGCCGACTGCACAGGCGCTGGCCACCAGGAACACCGGCGAAAACGGCAGCTCCAGCAGGCGGCTGGGCCGGTAGAAGGAGCGACGGAACAGGGCCAGCAGGGCGGCGGTGAAGGTCAGCAGGCAAGCCTCTTCCCAGTCAAAGCCCTTCAATAGCGACAACAGGGCGCCGACCAGCAACAGCACGGTGGTCAGCAGCCAGGCGGCGGACAGGCGCCGGCGCAGGCCCTGGGCCAGCAGCAGGCACAGCACGCCGATCAGGCTGGCGCCAAAGTGCGAGGCATCGATCAGCCGGTGCGGCACCAGAAAGCCCATGTGCTCCAGGCGCGTGTCGATTTCGGGGGTGACGCCAGAAAACAGCAGCACCATCCCGGACAGGAATACCAGTATCGACAGGATCGGTGCGGCCATCCCGGAGGCGGCTTTGATGGCCTGCTGTGCGAACAGCAGGCGCCGGGCTTCATTGGCCAGCAGCAGCACGCACGCCAGTAGCAGTGGCAGCACCACATAAATCAGCCGATACAGCAGCAACGCGGCCGCCAGTGGCGCGGCACCGAGCTGGTCGGCAAAGGCGGCCAGCAGGATAGCTTCGAACACCCCGACGCCGCCCGGTACGTGGCTAAGCACGCCTGCGGCCAAGGCCAGCAGGTACACCAGCACAAACGCGCCGAAGGGGGGGGCCTCGGGCAGCAACAGGTACAGCACGGTGGCAGCTGCTGCCACATCCAGCGCGGTGATCAGCAATTGCAGGGCGGCCAGGCGTGCGCCTGGCAGGCGCAGCGTACGGCGGCCCAGTTGCACCAGCAGGTTATTGGCCAGCGGCTGTTCGGCCAGGCGCCGGCGGTACAAGCCGAACACCAACAGGGCAGACGCCACAAGCACGGCGGCAGCGATACCTGCCAGCAGGCCTGGCGCCAACCCCAGTGCGGTCGAGGCTGCGGGCAGGTCGCTCAAGGTTGCCAGGGCGGCCAAGGGCGGCAACGCGCAGCCCAGTGACAGGCTGGCAAATACTGTCATGCGTGCGACTTCGCCAGCCCCCAGCCCCTGACGTGCATACAGGCGGTAGCGCACCGAGCCGCCCGAAAGCATCGACAGACCGATGGCGTTGCCGATGGCAAAGGCGCTGAAACCACCCAGCACCAGGCTGCGTGCCGGCAGTTTCACGCCCGCATAGCGGCTGGCCGACCACTCGTAACCCAGCAGGATCACAAAGCCGATCACGGTCGCCAGCAAGGCGCCCAGCACCGACTGGGCCGGCACGCTGAGCATGGCATCGTGCAAGGCGTAGATATCCAGCTCGCTCAGCAGGTGGCGGCAGGCAATCAAGGCCATGGTGAACAGCACCAGGGTCACGACCAGGCCGATGGGCTGGCGGTAGCGGCTCACGCGTTCGAGCAAGGGCAGGCGCTGCACGGCACCGGGTAGCGCCGAGGCGAGCGGCACCGGAGGTTCGGGGTTGTGAGAGGTCATGGATTGCCCCGGCCATGCAGCGCGAGGTAGAGGAGAGGTACGGCCAAGTGAAAGTCCCTTAGGAAAACGTATCCAATATTACTCCGGGCTCAGGCGCTTTTAGCGGCCTGGCCGGGTTAAAGATAGTTCATCCTGGGCACAATGTCTCAAGCCTGCGGGTTGGCTGGAGGCCGGGGGAAAATCGAAGCAACGAAAAGCATCGAGCGCAAACGCAACAAACCCCGCGCTGCTGTTAGACAGGCGAGGTTTGTTCTGACGAATATGGTTGCGGGAGCCGGATTTGAACCGACGACCTTCGGGTTATGAGCCCGACGAGCTACCAGGCTGCTCCATCCCGCGTCAGTGGGGCGGATTCTACAGCGTGTGGCTTGTATGTCAAGCGCTAAGCTTTGATTTTTCGAGGTTTTTCCGATGATGCTTTTTCAGCGGACAAAGAAAAAGGCCACTGGGTTAACAGTGGCCTTTTCTTGAACTTGGTTGCGGGAGCCGGATTTGAACCGACGACCTTCGGGTTATGAGCCCGACGAGCTACCAGACTGCTCCATCCCGCGTCTGTGGGGCGGATTCTACAGTTTTCTGAAGGTGTGTCAAGCGCTAAGCTTTGATTTATCGAAGGTTTTTCGGCGTTACTTTTTTGAAGGCAAAGAAAAAGGCCACTGTATGAACAGTGGCCTTTTCTTGAATCTGGTTGCGGGAGCCGGATTTGAACCGACGACCTTCGGGTTATGAGCCCGACGAGCTACCAGGCTGCTCCATCCCGCGCCTGTGAGATCGAATTGTACGGATTTAAGCCCGGGTGTCAAGCAGTTTCATTGGAAAAACCTTTTTTGTTCAATCCCTTAGCGCTTGCTGGCAGCAAGCAGGTCAGGCGCGACGGGGCTTTCAGGCAGTTTGTCGTGTGAGGGCGAGGGTGAGGTGTATCAGTGGGGCGCATGCGATACTATCTGTATGAATTTACAGTGCTGACGGCCATCCATGTCCTTGCGCAAGATCATCCATGTCGACTGCGATTGCTTCTACGCCGCGATCGAAATGCGTGACGACCCACGCCTGGCCGGGCGGCCCATGGCGGTTGGGGGCTCGCCCGAGCGTCGCGGGGTGATCGCCACCTGCAACTATGAGGCACGTGCCTATGGTGTGCGCTCGGCCATGTCGTCACGGCATGCGCTGAAGCTGTGCCCCGACCTGTTGATCGTCAAGCCGCGCTTCGAGGCCTATCGAGAGGCCTCGCGGGAGATCCACGCGATCTTCCGTGACTACACCGAGCTGATTGAGCCTTTGTCGCTGGACGAAGCCTATCTGGATGTGAGCGACAGCCAGTGGTATTCGGGCAGCGCCACGCGCATCGCCGAGGATATTCGCCGACGCGTCGCCCGCACCTTGCATATCACGGTGTCGGCGGGCGTGGCGCCAAACAAGTTCCTGGCCAAGATTGCCAGTGACTGGCGCAAGCCCAATGGGCTGTTCGTGATTACCCCGGGCGAGGTGGAGGCCTTTGTTGCCGCCCTGCCGGTGGCCAGGCTGCATGGGGTGGGCAAGGTGACGGCAGATAAACTGGCACGGCTGGGCATCGAAACCTGCCTTGATCTGCGGGAATGGTCACGCCTGGCATTGGTGCGTGAGTTTGGCAGCTTTGGCGAGCGTTTGTGGGGGCTGGCGCGGGGTATTGATGAGCGCGCCGTACACAATGACAGCCGCAGGCAGTCAGTCAGCGTTGAAAACACCTACGACACTGACCTGCCGGACCTGGCCAGTTGCCTGGCGCGGTTGCCTGAGCTGCTGGAAAGCCTTCACGAACGTATCGCCCGTATGGACAGCAGTTATCGGCCGGACAAGCCGTTCGTCAAGGTCAAGTTCCACGACTTCAGCCAGACCACCATGGAGCAGGCAGGGGCTGGGCGGGACCTTGAAAGTTATCGGCAACTGTTGGGGCAGGCGTTTGCCCGTGGTGGCAAGCCGGTGCGCTTGTTGGGGGTAGGGGTAAGGCTGCGCGATATGCGCGGGGCGCATGAGCAGTTGGAGTTGTTTACGCCTGAATAAGAAGGGGCCGCATCGCGGCCCCTTCATTTACTGCGCGCCGGGGTCTGCCACCAACCGGCCAGTGGCCTTGGTCAGCGATTGCAGAAACTCCTGCTGCAGTTCCGGATCGTTGCGGGTCAGTTCGATCAGGCTTTGTTCCATTTCACTGGCTTCTTCTTCAAGGCCCAGCTCCGACAGACGCTTGACCCGGTGTACCCACTGGCCAACATCGTCATCCTCAAGGTCATCGAAGATCAGCTCATGGGCTTCGAGCAGCTTGTTGCGCAGGGTGGCGCTGACCAGCAGGCTGGCATCACCCCGTACGGCGTTGTCTTCATCGAGTACCTGAAGGTGCAGGGTGCCGACGTGGTTGAGGTTCTGCTCGGAGAACGGGCTGTCGAGCAGGTTCAAACGCAGTACGCCGTTCCTGTCGGTGGTCAGTTCGTGGGTCATCTTGCCGGCCTTGACCTCGACCAGGCGTTCGCTCCAGGGCACGCTGGTGGACTCCTCGCGTTTACCTTTCTGCACTTCGCTGATCCCTGCGAGGTTCTGCTGGGCACGCCCGTTGGACGGCACGTTCATGAACGGGTTGAGCCCGTCCACGCCGTAGCTGAGCCAGTCGTGGGTGATGCTTTGCGGCAGGTTGCCCAAGGTAAAGACGTTGACCACATTGGCGCCAACGCCCGCCACCACGGCCACTGCACCCAGCGGGATCTCGTAGACCTCCCGCCAGGGCTGGTAGGGCGTGTAACGGTCGTAGCGACGGGTGACTTCGAACTCGGTGACTTCGAAGCGCTTTTGCT
The DNA here is from genome assembly GCF_021283425.1 of Pseudomonas sp. NMI542_15. NCBI lineage: Bacteria > Pseudomonadati > Pseudomonadota > Gammaproteobacteria > Pseudomonadales > Pseudomonadaceae > Pseudomonas > Pseudomonas sp. NMI542_15. The sequence continues at coordinate 7,287 of NZ_JAJSRO010000037.1, forward strand.
CATGCACGCGCACACGCCGTTGCGGAAGCTCCATCACCTTCGGCTCGCCGACATCGATCTGCAGGGTGTGCTCGAGCAATTTGCGCTCGACGCGCTCCTCATGGTCGCTGCGCTGGGACATCTGGTTGGCGCAGCCGCTGACGAGCAGGGCGCCGCACAGTGCGGCGCCCCCCAGGGTAAAGGTACTTCGCTTGAACATGATCACTCGTGCATTGGTTATCAGCGGCGAACGCGGGCCTGCAGGAAGCTCAGCACTTCATTGAGCGGCAACGCCTGGGCGTCCTGCTCGGTGCGGTGCTTGTACTCCAGGTTGCCTTCGGCCAGGCCGCGATCGCTGACGACGATGCGGTGTGGGATGCCGATCAGCTCCATGTCGGCAAACTTGATGCCTGGGCTGGTCTTCTTGTCGCGGTCGTCCAGCAGCACTTCGAAGCCGGCGGCGGTCAGTTCGGCGTACAGCTTGTCGGTTGCCTCGCGAACCACCTCGGTTTCGTAGCGCAGCGGTACCAGGGCGATCTGGAACGGCGCCAGGGCATCGTTCCAGATGATGCCCTTGTCGTCATAGCTCTGCTCGATGGCAGCGGCGACCACGCGGGACACACCGATACCGTAGCAGCCCATCGACAGAACCACCGGCTTGCCGTTCTCGCCCAGTACCTGGCACTTCAGCGCCTCGCTGTACTTGGTACCCAGCTGGAAGATGTGGCCCACTTCGATGCCGCGCTTGATCACCAGGGTGCCCTGGCCATCCGGGCTTGGGTCGCCTTCGACCACGTTACGCAGGTCGGCGACCTGTGGAACCGGCAGGTCGCGCTCCCAGTTGACGCCGAAGTAGTGCTTGTCATCGATGTTGGCGCCAATGCCAAAGTCGCTCATCAGGGCAACCGAACGGTCGATGATGCATTCCAGCGGCAGGTTCAGCGGGCCGAGCGAGCCGGCACCGGCGCCAATGGCGTCGCGCAGTTCGGCTTCGGTGGCCATGACCAGCGGGTCGGCAACCTGTTCCAGCTTGGTGACCTTGATTTCGTTAAGTTCGTGGTCGCCACGGATGATCAGGGCAATCAGCTTGCCTTCTTCGGCTCCGCGCACGATCAGGGTCTTGACGGTTTTTTCGATCGCCAGGCCATGGTTTTCCACCAGCTGGGCGATGGTCTTGGCGTCCGGGGTGTCGACCAGGCGCAGCTCCTCGGTAGGGGCAGGGCGCACGGTTTCACGCGGGATGGCTTCGGCCTTCTCGATGTTGGCGGCGTAGTCGGAGCTGTCGCTGAAGATTACGTCGTCCTCGCCGGAGTCGGCCAGTACGTGGAACTCGTGCGAGTAGCTGCCACCGATCGAGCCGGTGTCGGCCTGCACTGGACGGAAGTCCAGGCCCAGGCGGGTGAATACGTTGCTGTACGCCTGATGCATGCGGTCGTAGGTTTCCTGCAGGGAAGCCTGGTCGGCATGGAACGAATAGGCGTCCTTCATGATGAATTCGCGGCCACGCATCAGGCCGAAGCGCGGGCGGATCTCGTCACGGAACTTGGTCTGGATCTGGTACATGTTGAGTGGCAGCTGTTTATAGCTGGACAGCTCGTTACGCGCCAGGTCGGTGATGACTTCTTCGTGGGTCGGGCCAACGCAGAAGTCGCGCTGGTGGCGGTCCTTCAGGCGCAGCAGCTCCGGGCCGTACTGCTCCCAGCGGCCGGACTCCTGCCACAGCTCGGCAGGCTGAATGCTTGGCATCAGCACTTCCAGGGCGCCGGCGGCGTTCATTTCCTCACGCACCACGGCCTCGACCTTGCGCATTACCCGCAGGCCCATCGGCAGCCAGGTGTACAGGCCGGAGGCCAGTTTGCGGATCATGCCGGCACGCAGCATGAGCTGATGGCTGATGACCACTGCGTCGGCAGGGGTTTCTTTCTGGGTGGCGAGCAAATATTGACTGGTGCGCATGGTTAGCCGTGTCGATTGCCTAAGACGTTGAAATAGCCCCGCATTGTACGGGGGCGAAACGAAGGCGTACAGGATGCCCCAGGGCGGGGCGCTTGTCAGCCAAGAAAAAGCCCGGCGAGATCGCCGGGCTTTTCAAGTGCGGGGCACTGCAAGCCAGGCTTACAGGATGCTCAGCGGGTATTCCACGATCAGGCGCAGTTCGTCGATCGAGCTCGAACCGTAGTAAACGCCGTCGCTGGAGCGGTAGGTGGCCTGACGCACGCGCAAGCTCAGGTCTTTCGCCGGGCCGCTCTGCAGTACGTACTTGACGTCTACGTCGCGTTCCCATTCCTTGCCGTTGTTGGTGCTTTCGGTAGTGGCGCCCGAGCCGCGAACATAGCGGGTCATGAAGGTCAGGCCAGGTACGCCGTATTCGGCGAAGTTCAGGTCGTAGCGTGCCTGCCAGGACTTCTCGTCTTCGGCGTTGAAGTCGGAACGGGCAACGGAGTTGGCCAGGAAGATGGTGCCGCCACCGTCGACGCCGTAAGCGTAGTCGCCGTCGCCGCTGACCTTCTGGTAAGCCAGGGTGAAGGTGTGGGCGCCAATGTTGTAGGCGGCCGAGAGGCTGGCTGCAATGTTGTCCAGTTCGTTGCTGCCGTCAGCCTTGCTGACGAATGCGCCGGTCAGGTTGTCGCCGATGGACTTGGTGTCATAGATGTTGAAGTCGAACACCAGGCCTTGCTTGTCGCTGATCGGCAGCGCCCAGTTGATGTTGCCGTACCACTTGCGGAAGTGGTCTTCAATGCGCGAGTAGTAGACGCTGGTACTGAGGTTGTCGTTGATGGCGTAGGTGCCACCGAAGACGTTGGCCTCGGTCAGGCGCAGGCTATCGTGGTAGGTCTGGGCCTGGGCGTTCAGGGCGGTGAAGTGACCGGCGTGCAGGGTGAGGCCATCGATTTCGTTGCTGGTGATCAGGCCACCTTCAGCAACCTCTGGCAGCAGTCGGCTGTCGTCGGTGGCAAGTACCGGCAGGGCGGTGAACTGGTCGCCGAACTTCAGCACGGTATTGGACACGCGCAGTTTTACTGCACCGCCGCCTTCGGAGTAGTCATCTTGCGAACGGCCATCGGAGGCAGTCGGGAACAGGCCGGTGCCGGCGCGGCCTTTGCCGCTGTCCAGTTTCAGGCCCAGCATGCCGATGGCGTCAACGCCGAAGCCTACGGTGCCCTGGGTGAAGCCCGATTCGAAGGTGCCCAGGAAGCCCAGGCCGGTTTCTTCGACGCGGCTCTTGCCGCTGTCGTTGTTACGGAAGTCACGGCTGAAGTACAGCATGCGGGTTTTTACGTTCAGCTTGCTGTCTTCGAGGAAACCTTTGGACTCGTCTTGTGCCGAGGCCATTGCCAACTGCGAGGTCCCTGCCGCAACGGCCAGGGCGATCATGCTCCACTTCATCACGCGCATCGTGATTTGCTCCTTTGGTTTTTAGGAAGAGTACCGCCGCGCCCAAGTGTTTTAGTTATAGGGTGCAGCTCTTTCTTGTTATGTCGGCGAAAATGTATAGCACGCTGACTGTTGTTGGCGATATGGCTATAAAGACTCTTTACGGAACTTTTTTGCCGTGTCGCGTTTAAGTATTTCCATGTCGCAAATCACACCCCGGTTTATAGGGCGTGTAAACGCCAGCGTTGTTCCTTTCGCCGTGATGAACCTGCAAGTGCTGATTCCGGCTAGGGAAACTCCCTGGTAACCAATGCCGCTGTTGTTATTTGTCGCGTACACCTGCCATTGCAGATGCCGTGCCGACTTGGCGTGAAGGGAATGCAACAAGCGTGCTCAAAATTCGCAACAGTTCATGAATTTTTCACAAAACCTGCTACCGAGGGTCGGAAAGTGCCGTAAATACGGGTCGAAGGCACAATGAGGGGGTGTTGGAGTCGAGAATCATTAAAATTTAGAAACCTGCCATGAAAGTCAATGTGTTACCGCTATTTGTTAAACCAGAGTCATTTGTGGGGGGGCAAGTGTGGTGGTGGTGCGCAGGTGGCTTCATTTTGGTGCGAAAAGTAGCGCTGTGTTACCGGGAGTGTGCAAGGTATCCTTGCAGGCCTGTTTTCCGCTTGAAGCGGGTTCTGAAGGAGATATGCCGTGTTCGTCCTGGATTCGCGTTTGCAGCAGGATTCCCTGGTGCTTGGGGAGTTTGCGTTGTGCCAACTGCTGCTGAGCAAGGATGCCAACTACCCATGGTTCATTCTGGTACCCAAGCGCGCCGGGATCAGCGAGGTATTCGAGCTGGATGCGGCGGAGCAGCACCAGTTGTGGCAGGAAACCACCCTTCTGGCTGAAGCGCTGAAGGCCAGTTACGGCGCCGCCAAGATGAACGTGGCCACGCTGGGCAATGTCGTCAGCCAGTTGCACATGCACGTGATCGTACGCCAGCGGGACGACGCCGCCTGGCCGGCACCGGTTTGGGGCAAGTGCCCTGCTGTGGCTTACAGCGAAGACCAGTTGCAGGCCATCCGCCAGCGCCTGCGTGGGCTGCAACTTGCTGGCTACCAGGAGGCCTGACATGTCACTGGAATTGCGTATTGTTGAACTGGAAACCCGGCAAGCGTTTCAGGATGACACTATCCAGGCGCTGAATGACGTGATGGTCGAGCAGGCGCGGGTGATCGAGCGGCTGCAATTGCAGGTGGCCGAGCTGATCAAGCGTCATGAAGAGATGGTCGGCCAGTACGGCAGCGAAGGGGAAGAGGCGCCGCCGCCTCATTACTGATGTCCTGAAGCAACAGAAACCCTGGCAGGAGCGGCGCCAGGCCGCTCCTGCACAGGTTAGCGGCGTGTTACCGCAACCACGTCTTCGGCCTGCAGGCCCTTGTCCCGGTGCATCACCGAAAACTCCACGCGCTGGCCTTCGACCAGGATACGGTGGCCTTCGCCGCGTATGGCACGAAAGTGCACAAAGATGTCATCGCCCGAATCGCGGGAGATGAAACCAAAGCCTTTCGAGGTGTTGAACCACTTCACCGTGCCGGTATCACGGTTGCCAGCATCCTGGGCGGCATGCTGGCTGCTGCGTGCCTTGCGCGGGCTGCGGGCAAAACCCACAGCCAGGTGCAGGGCCACAGCCAGTGCCGCACAGACCAGCGCAGCAAGGTTGCCCATTTCCGGGCGGGCCAGCAGCGTCAGGGTTTGCAGCACCACCGCCACCACCAGCAGGGCGCAGGCAAGGTGTTGCAACTGCTGGCGGGCGCCGCGGTAGTACAGCGGCACGACCGGCGCCAGGACCAGGTTGAGCAGGCCGAGCAGGGCAAGGTAAACCGCGTCGGGTTGTTGCAGGAAGGGTGTCGCATCGGTTTTCAGGCTGGGTATGAGCGATAGCAGCAAGGCTGCCACGCCCGTCACCAGATGGACGATCTTGAACATGGGGTTGGCTCACAGTTGATAAGGCCGATCACAGGAAGAGCGGGCAGTACGGTGCGCATGAGGTGTAAAGCGCGAACACGTGACAAGCCAGCCTATGCACCCGGCAATAACAGTCCGCACGGGTGGCACGGTGCCTATTTAACAGCAAAGCCGAAGGCTACTCAAACCGCAGGCCTCAGTGGGCGATGTGTTGCGCCATGTCACAGGCGGTGCGGGTAAAGTGTTGCTACAGTGGTCGGCGTCCGCTTGAGTCTCAAGCCTTATGGAAAGGGGAACTTCAATGGCAATCGATATCGGTATCAGTGAAGAAGATCGCAAGTCCATCGTCGATGGGCTGTCTCGCCTGTTGTCGGATACCTACGTGCTGTATCTGAAAACCCATAACTTTCACTGGAACGTTACCGGCCCGTCGTTCCGCACCCTGCACCTGATGTTCGAAGAGCAGTACAACGAGTTGGCGCTGGCAGTCGATTCGATTGCCGAGCGCATCCGTGCACTGGGTTTCCCTGCGCCAGGGTCGTATGCATTTTATGCGCGGCACTCCTCGATCAAGGAGGAGGAAGGCGTACCCCCGGCGGACGAGATGATCCGCCAGCTGGTCCAGGGCCAGGAGGCCGTGGTGCGAACTGCCCGCAGTATCTTCCCGGTAGTGGACAAAGTCAGTGATGAGCCAACCGCCGACTTGCTGACCCAGCGCATGCAGGTTCACGAAAAAACCGCGTGGATGCTGCGCGTGTTGCTCGACGGGAAATAAATACCCCAGCGCTGTGACAAAACCTGTGGGAGCGGGCTTGTCCCGCGAATGAGGCCACGCGGTGTATGGCACCGGCTTTGCCGGTGTTCGCGGGGCAAGCCCGCTCCCGCAGTGTTTTCCTCGCGCTCAGGACTCGAGTGTTTGTGCGGGAAGACTTTGCTGCTGCTTTAAACCTGCCGCCCGGCGCTTCATTGGTCACCTGTTACCGGTGACGAGGAAGTAGGGCGCATGATGCAAGCGAGCAAGCGTGTGGCTGGTCAGGGAAGCTGGCCAGGAAAACAGTGCATTGATCCGTTCAAGGCAGATTTCGATATGTTGCAGACGCAGCCGGTGTCGCGTTCGGTGCGGCTCAACGGTTTTTCCACCTGTCTGCGCCTGGAGGCCGTCTACTGGGGCATCCTGGAACGCATCGCCGCCGCCAACCGCTGTTCGGTCAGTGCGGTGTTGTCCTACGTGGACCGCGAAGTGCACCTGCGCCAGGGTGGAGTGCGCAACTTCAGTGGGCTGATTCGGGTAATCTGCGTTGCCTGGCTGCAAGACCCGCCAAGTGTGCGCTGATCGCCTGGCGGGCTGCGCAGTGCTTGGTAACCATATATAATCCCGCTTTTTGCTGCCCTGGCAGCCAGCGTTATGGTTGACGAGAGACACCCATGCCCCTTTATGACTATCAATGTGCGTCCTGCGAGCACCGCATGGAAGTGCTGCAAAAGATCAGCGCCGCGCCGCTGACCGATTGCCCGGCTTGCCAGGCGCCGGCGCTGAAGAAGCTGCTGTCGGTGCCAGGCTTCCGCCTGAGCGGTAATGGTTGGTACGAAACCGACTTCAAGACCGGGGCGAAAAAGAATCTGGCAGGCGGCGACAAAGCCGACTGAGTTGAATGCTGTGACCGGGTCTTGCAGTATTAGCCCTCTGGGCGGCCAAGGCCTCCACCGAATACACGAATCACGAGAAGCGAAACCACCATCATGATGCGCAGCCATTATTGCGGCCAACTGAACGAGAGCCTGGACGGCCAGGAAGTCACCCTTTGCGGCTGGGTCCATCGTCGCCGCGACCACGGCGGGGTGATCTTCCTCGACATCCGTGACCGCGAAGGCATGGCCCAGGTCGTGTTCGACCCGGATCGCGCCGAAACCTTCGCCGCCGCCGACCGCGTGCGCAGCGAGTATGTCGTACAGGTCACCGGCAAGGTCCGCAAGCGTCCAGAAGGTGCAGTGAATGCCAACATGGCTTCCGGTGCCATCGAGATCCTCGGCTACCAGCTCACCGTGCTCAACGAGGCGGAAACCCCGCCGTTCCCGTTGAACGAGTTCTCCGACGTCGGCGAGGAAACCCGCCTGCGCTACCGTTTCATCGACCTGCGTCGCCCGGAAATGGCTGAAAAGCTGCGCCTGCGTTCGCGCATCACCAGCAGCATCCGTCGCTTCATGGACGACAACGGCTTCCTCGACGTCGAAACGCCGATCCTTACCCGTGCCACTCCGGAAGGTGCGCGTGACTACCTGGTGCCAAGCCGTACCCACGCCGGTAGCTTCTTCGCGCTGCCGCAGTCGCCCCAGCTGTTCAAGCAGTTGCTGATGGTCGCCGGCTTTGACCGCTACTACCAGATCGCCAAGTGCTTCCGTGACGAAGACCTGCGTGCTGATCGCCAGCCGGAATTCACCCAGATCGACATCGAGACCAGCTTCCTCGATGAAAGCGAGATCATGGGCCTGACCGAGAGCATGATCCGCAAGCTGTTCAAGGAAGTGCTGGACCTGGAATTCGGCGAATTCCCGCACATGACCTTCGAAGAGGCCATGCGCCGTTACGGTTCCGACAAGCCAGACCTGCGTAACCCGCTGGAACTGGTCGACGTTGCCGACCAGCTGAAGGATGTCGACTTCAAGGTGTTCGCAGGCCCGGCCAACGATCCGAAGTGCCGCGTGACCGCTCTGCGCCTGCCAGGCGGTGCCAGCATGCCGCGCAGCAAGATCGACGAGTACACCAAGTTCGTCGGCATCTACGGTGCCAAGGGCCTGGCCTACATCAAGGTCAACGAGCGCGCCAAGGGTGTCGAAGGCCTGCAGTCGCCTATCGTCAAGAACATCCCTGAGGCCAACCTCAACAACATCCTCGACCGCGTTGGCGCTGTAGACGGCGACATCGTGTTCTTCGGTGCCGACAAGTTCAAGGTGGTCAGCGAAGCCCTGGGCGCCCTGCGTATCCGTCTGGGTCACGATTTCGAGCTGCTGACCTGCGAGTGGGCGCCGATGTGGGTCGTCGACTTCCCGATGTTCGAAGAGAACGAAGACGGCAGCTTTACCGCGCTGCACCACCCGTTCACCGCGCCGAAGTGCACGCCGGAAGAGCTCGAAGCCAACCCGGCCACCGCGCTGTCGCGTGCCTACGACATGGTCCTGAACGGCACCGAGTTGGGCGGCGGTTCGATCCGTATCCACCGTAAAGAGATGCAACAGGCAGTATTCCGCCTGCTGGGCATCGAGGCAGCAGAACAGGAAGAGAAGTTCGGCTTCCTGCTCGACGCCCTGAAGTTCGGTGCGCCACCTCACGGTGGCCTGGCCTTCGGCCTGGACCGCTTGGTCATGTTGATGACCGGCGCCCAGTCGATCCGTGAAGTGATCGCCTTCCCGAAAACCCAGAGCGCCGCGTGCGTCATGACCCAGGCCCCTGGCCTGGTCGACGCCAAGGCCCTGCGCGAGCTGCACATTCGACTGCGCGAACAGACCAAGGTCGAGTAAGCGGTCCCGGGCGCATCCACATGGATGCGCCTTTGCGTTTCGGCGCAGGTATTTTCCCGTCCCGCCCCGTACAGGGGCGGGGCTGTTTGTGATTCAAAGGATTCGGAGTCGTTATGGCTGGTCATTCCAAGTGGGCGAACATCAAGCACCGCAAAGAGCGCCAGGATGCCAAGAGAGGCAAGGTCTTCACCAAGTGGATCCGCGAGCTCACGGTCGCTGCCAAGCAGGGCGGCCCTGACCCGGCATCCAACCCGCGCCTGCGCCTGGCACTGGACAAGGCCCTGGGCGCGAACATGAGCCGCGATATCATCGACCGAGCCGTGGCCCGTGGTGCTGGCACCAATGAAAGCGACAACGTCGAAGAGCTCAGCTACGAAGGTTATGGCCCGGGTGGCGTGGCGATCATGGTCGAAGCCATGACCGACAACCGCAACCGTACCGCCGCCGCCGTGCGTCATGCCTTCACCAAGTGTGGCGGCAACCTGGGCACTGACGGTTCGGTGGCCTATCTGTTCGAGCGCAAAGGCCAGCTCAGCTTTGCCCCGGGTGTGGAAGAAGACGCGTTGATGGAAGCGGCGATGGAAGCCGATGCCGACGATGTGGTGGCCAACGATGACGGCTCGTTCGACGTGTTCACTTCATTCAACAGCTTCTACGCCGTGCGCAATGCCCTGGAAGAGGCGGGTTTCAAGGCTGCGGACGCGGAAATCGTCATGCAGCCGACCACCAGCGCCGAGCTCGACCAGGACGGTGCTGAAAAGGTGCTCAAGCTGATCGACATGCTCGAAGACCTGGATGACGTGCAGAACGTCTACTCCAATGCCCAGATTTCCGACGAGATCATGGAAAATATCGGCTAAGGTCTCCTGACCCTTCGCGTCAAGGCTGCTATTGGGGCCGCTGCGCAGCCCATCGCCGGCAAGCCAGCTCCCACAGGTACAGTGCATTTCTTAAGGCCTGCACTGTACTTGTGGGAGCTGGCTTGCCGGCGATGGGCTGCGCAGCGGCCCTAATGGTCTTGAACCGTGAGCTTTGAACGACAGGCACTATGACTCTGATTCTTGGTATCGACCCCGGCTCGCGCATCACTGGCTATGGCGTGGTACGCCAGACCCCCCGTGGTTGCGAGTACGTGGCGTCGGGCTGTATCCGCACCGGCAGCGGCGAGCTGCACGAGCGGCTGCAGATCGTTTTTCGTGGTGTCAGTGAAATCATCGCCCAGCACGAACCGGTGACCATGGGCATCGAGCGGGTGTTCATGGCCCGCAATGCCGATTCGGCGCTAAAGCTCGGCCAGGCACGCGGCGCGGCCATCGTCGCTGCCGCCGAAGCCGGGCTCGAAATCGCTGAATACAGCGCCACCCAGGTCAAGCAAGCGGTGGCTGGCACCGGTGGGGCCAACAAGGAGCAGGTGATGATGATGGTCATGCACCTGCTGAAACTGACGCAAAAGCCGCAGATCGACGCCTCGGACGCCCTGGCTATCGCCCTGTGCCACGCCCACACCCGTTCCAGCCTGGTGCCCCATGGCCTGGCCACGGCGCGGCGGCGCGGCGGGCGCTTGCGTCTGTAGGCGCTTCATGCGCTGATACACATTTTGTGCGGGTGATGCGTTCACCCGTTGCATTTGCTGATAGGGTTGAGCGGTCTTTGACCGGCTCCCCGAGAGGAAGGATCGGAACGTGATTGGACGTTTGCGCGGCACCCTGGCGGAGAAACAGCCGCCGCACCTGATTATCGATGTCAACGGCGTGGGTTACGAACTGGAAGTTCCCATGACTACGCTGTACCGTCTGCCCAAGGTGGGCGAACCCGTCACCGTGCACACCCATCTGGTCGTGCGCGAAGACGCCCACTTGCTCTATGGGTTTGCCGAAAAGCGCGAGCGTGAGCTGTTCCGCGAGCTTATCCGGCTCAATGGCGTCGGTCCCAAGTTGGCATTGGCGCTGATGTCCGGCCTGGAAGTCGACGAGCTGGTCCGCTGCGTGCAGGCCCAGGACACGTCGGCCCTGGTGCGCGTGCCCGGCGTCGGCAAGAAAACCGCCGAACGCCTGCTGGTCGAGCTCAAGGACCGTTTCAAGGCCTGGGAAACCTCGCCGGCCATGTTCACCCTGGTGTCCGATGGCCCGTTGCCAGCCGCCAGCGAGTCCAGCGCCGAGGCAGATGCCGTCAGTGCTTTGGTATCGCTGGGTTACAAGCCGCAGGAAGCGAGCAAGGCAATCGCTGCGATCAAGGACAAGGCCGGCCTTGGCAGTGAAGAGCTGATCCGCCGCAGCCTGAAAGGGATGATTACCAAGTGATCGAAGCCGACCGCCTGATTGCCGCCAGTGGCCGCGACCGCGAAGAGGTCCAGGACCGTGCGATTCGCCCGCTGAGCCTGGACGATTACATCGGCCAGCCGGTGGTGCGCGAGCAGATGGCACTGTTCATCCAGGCCGCCCGTGGCCGCAGCGAGTCGCTTGACCACACCCTGATTTTTGGCCCGCCCGGGCTGGGCAAGACTACTCTTGCCAACATCATTGCCCATGAAATGGGCGTGTCGGTAAAAAGCACCTCGGGGCCGATCCTCGAGCGCCCCGGCGACCTGGCAGCCATGCTGACCAACCTCGAACCGCACGACGTGCTGTTCATCGACGAGATCCACCGCTTGTCACCGGTTGTCGAAGAGGTGCTCTACCCGGCCATGGAGGACTTCCAGCTCGACATCATGATCGGCGAAGGCCCGGCGGCCCGCTCGATCAAACTCGATCTGCCACCGTTCACCCTGGTAGGGGCTACCACCCGTGCCGGCATGCTCACCAACCCGTTGCGTGACCGCTTCGGTATTGTCCAGCGCCTGGAGTTCTACAGCGACAAGGACCTGGCCACCATCGTCAGCCGTTCGGCCAACATCCTTGGCCTGGTCATCGAAGACCAGGGCGCCTACGAGATTGCCCGACGTGCCCGTGGCACTCCGCGTATCGCCAACCGCCTGCTGCGCCGCGTGCGCGACTACGCCGAGGTGCGCGGCAAGGGCCAGATCACCAAGGCCGTGGCCGACATGGCGCTGAACCTGCTGGATGTCGACGAACGTGGCTTCGACCATTCCGACCGCCGCCTGCTGCTGACCATGATCGAGAAGTTCGATGGCGGCCCGGTAGGGGTGGACAACCTGGCTGCGGCCATCAGCGAAGAGCGCCATACCATCGAAGATGTGCTGGAGCCGTACCTGATCCAGCAGGGCTACATCATGCGCACGCCGCGCGGTCGCGTGGTCACCCGGCATGCCTACCTGCACTTTGGCCTGAATATTCCCGGGCGTTTGGGGGAGGGCGGTGATTTTTCCGAGCCAGGCGATGAATGACAGATCAAAAGCGACTTTTCGTGGTCCTACCGCTGGCATGCCAAGGGTGCGCTGGCAATAAGACATTAATGAAGAAAAAACAGTTGCCACAGCGGATTGGCAAGCTGAGGAGTAAGCACTAGAGTATGCGCGCGCAAAATCAGCTCGAACCGTTCGCACACCGTTGTCGCGTCTATTACGAAGATACCGATGCGGGCGGTGTGGTGTATTACGTCAACTACCTGAAATTCATGGAGCGCGCGCGCACCGAACGCTTGCGGCACCTGGGGTTTTCCCAGTCGCAGCTGGCTGAAGACAACCTGCTGTTCGTGGTCCATTCCAGCGAAGCGCGTTATCACGCGCCGGCGCGGCTGGATGACGAATTGCGGGTGACCGCGCACGTACTTGAACTCAATCGCGCCAGCCTGCGTTTTGTACAGCAGGTCTGGCGGGAAAAGGATGAAACGCTGCTTTGCGAAGGGCAGTTCCTGGTGGCCGCCGTGCGCGCCGACACTTTCAAACCCCGAGCCATACCCCCCCAGCTGCGCGACGCCTTTGCGGCGGACGGCTCGGGTAATCAATCGAATGCAGGAGAATAAGCGTGGAAGCTAACGTCGTCGACCATACCTCCATGTGGAGTCTGGTCAGCAATGCCAGCGTGGTGGTACAGCTGGTAATGCTGATTCTGGTGGCCGCCTCGGTCACCTCATGGATCATGATCTTTCAGCGCAGCACCATGCTGCGCGCTGGTCGTCGTGCGCTGGATGCCTTCGAGGAGCGCTTCTGGTCGGGCATCGACCTGTCCAAGCTGTACCGCCAGGCAGGCAGCAACCCCGACCCGGATTCTGGCGTGGAGCAGGTCTTCCGTGCCGGCTTCAAAGAGTTCTCGCGCCTGCGTCAGCAGCCGGGCGTTGACCCTGACGCGGTCATGGAAGGCGTTGGCCGTGCCATGCGCGTTGCCATCTCGCGCGAGGAAGAAAAACTCGAGCAGAGCCTGCCGTTCCTGGCCACTGTCGGTTCCACCAGCCCGTACATCGGCCTGTTCGGTACCGTATGGGGCATCATGAATTCCTTCCGCGGCCTGGCCAGTGCCCAGCAGGCCACCCTGGCAACCGTTGCCCCGGGGATCGCCGAAGCGCTGATCGCCACCGCCATTGGCCTGTTTGCAGCAATCCCGGCGGTAATCGCCTACAACCGTTTTGCCGCGCGCAGCGAAGTGCTGATCGGTCGTTACTACACCTTCGCCGACGAGTTCCAGGCGATCCTGCACCGCAAAGTGCACACCAGCGAAGAGTAATCAGGTAGAAGCCCATGGCCCGAGTTCGCCACAAACGCAAGCCCGTCGCCGAGATGAACGTGGTGCCCTACATCGACGTGATGCTGGTGCTGCTGGTCATCTTCATGGTGACGGCGCCCATGCTCAACCAGGGCGTGAAGGTCGACCTGCCCAAGGTTTCCAGTGAAGCCTTGCCGCAGGACAACAACGTCCAGATCCTCACCATTTCCATCAAGGCCGACAAAACCTACTACTGGAACCTTGGCAGCGAAGTCGATACCGACAAGCAGATGGACAAGGCCATGACCTTGCCTGACATGACCAATGCCGTGACCAAGATCATTGCTGCCGGCCGTGACCAGGGCAAGCAAACCCAGGTGTTCATTCGTGGCGACAAGGCTGTCGACTATGGCGCGGTCATGGGTGCCATGGGCGGGTTGCAGAAGGCCGGTGTCGGTAACGTTGGCCTGATTACCGAGGCGCCCTGATGCAACAGCGAGAGCCATCCGCCTCGGAAAGCTACTTCTGGCCCAGTGTCTGGGCCATCGGCCTGCATGTGCTGGTGTTCGCCATGCTGTTCGTCAGTTTTGCCATGACGCCAGAACTGCCGCCTTCCAAGCCGATTGTTCAGGCTACCCTGTACCAGCTCAAATCCAAGAGCCAGGCGACCACCCAGACCAATCAGAAGATTGCCGGGGAGGCGAAGAAAACCGCTTCGCGCCAGACCGAGGTCGAGCAACTGGAGCAGAAGAAGGTCGAACAGGAGGCCGTGAAGGCCGCGGAACAAAAGAAGGCCGACGCCGCTCAAAAGGCCGAAGAGGCTCGCGAAGCCGCCGAGGCGAAAAAAGCCGAGGACGCTGCCAAGGCTGCCGAAGCCGCCAAGGCTACCGAGGCCAAGAAAGCCGCAGAAGCCAAGAAGGCCGAAGAGGCTAAGAAGGCCGCCGAGAAGCAGCAGGCCGACATCGCCAAGAAAAAGGCCGAGGAAGAAGCCAAGAAAAAAGCCGAAGAAGAGGCCAAGAAAGAGGCCGCTGAAGAGGCGAAGAAGCAAGCCGCCGAGGACGCCAAGAAAAAGGCAGCCGAAGAGGCCAAGAAGAAAGCAGCCGAGGACGCCAAGAAGAAAGCGGCGGCCGAGGACGCCAAGAAAAAGGCAGCTGAAGAGGCCAAGAAAAAGGCCGCTGCAGACGCCCAGAAGAAAAAGGCACAGGAAGCGGCCCGCAAGGCGGCAGAAGACAAGAAAGCCCAGGCCTTGGCCGAGCTGTTGTCCGACACCACCGAGCGGCAGCAGGCGCTGGCCGACGAGCAGGGTGACCAGGTGGCCGGCGACTTCGACGACCTGATCCGCATGCGCGCGGCCGAGGGCTGGGCACGTCCGCCTTCCGCGCGCAAGGGCATGACGGTGGTCCTGCAGATCAACATGTTGCCGGACGGCACCATCACCAGTGTCAGCGTGGCCCGTTCCAGTGGTGACGGCCCGTATGACAGTTCGGCGGTGGCTGCGGTGAAGAACATTGGTCGTTTGACCGAGATGCAGGGTATGAAGCCGAGCGATTTCAACCAATATCGTTCGTTCAAGATGACATTTACACCTGAGGATCTAGCGTTGTGATTAAACGTCTGAGAGGACTGCTGGTCATGCTCTGCTGCGTGGCAGGCATGGCGGTGGCAGAGGAAAAGAACATCCTGGTCACCAGCGGCAGCGACCGGGCAACACCCATCGCGGTAGTGCCGTTCGGCTTGCAGGGCGGCAGCGTGCTGCCCGAAGACATTGCCGATATCATCGGCAACGATCTGCGCAACTCCGGGTACTACTCGCCGATTCCGCGGCAGAACATGATCAGCCAGCCGTCGCAGGCCAGCGAAGTGATCTTCCGTGACTGGAAAGCACTGGGTGCCCAGTACGTGATGGTTGGCAGCATCGTGCCGTCCGGCGGTCGCCTGCAGGTACAGTACGCGCTGTTCAACGTCGCCACCGAGCAGCAAGTGCTGACCGGTAGCGTGGCGGGCAGCACCGACCAGTTGCGTGATATGGCGCACTACATTGCCGACCAGTCGTTCGAGAAGCTCACCGGCATCAAGGGCGCGTTCTCAACCCGTATGCTGTACGTGACCGCCGAGCGTTTCTCCACCAACAACACCCGCTACACGCTGCAGCGTTCGGACTACGACGGTGCGCGTGCGGTCACCCTGCTGCAATCGCGCGAGCCGATCCTGTCGCCTCGCTTTGCACCGGATGGCAAGCGTATCGCCTATGTGTCGTTCGAGCAGAAGCGTCCGCGCATCTTCATTCAGAACATCGACACTGGCCGCCGCGAGCAGGTGACCAACTTCGAAGGCCTGAACGGTGCGCCAGCCTGGTCGCCTGATGGTTCGCGCCTGGCGTTCGTGCTGTCGAAGGACGGCAACCCTGACATCTATGTGATGAACGTGGCGTCGCGCCAGATCAGCCGAGTTACCGCAGGCCCGGGTATCAACACCGAGCCGTTCTGGGGTAAAGACGGCAATACCCTTTACTTCACGTCCGACCGTGGCGGCAAGCCGCAGATCTACAAACAATCGGTCAGCGGTGGTGGTGCCGAGCGCGTCACCTTCGTGGGTAACTACAACGCCAACCCGAAACTGTCGGCTGACGAAAAGACCCTGGTGATGATCCATCGCCAACAGGGCTTTACCAACTTCAAAGTGGCGGCACAGGACTTGCAACGCGGAAGTGTAAAGATTCTCTCGGAAACAAGTCTTGATGAGTCTCCCACTGTTGCGCCAAACGGCACCATGCTAATCTACGCCACCCGCCAGCAGGGCCGGGGAGTCTTGATGCTCGTGTCGCTTAATGGCCGCGTGAGGCTCCCACTTCCTACCGCTCAAGGCGAAGTCAGAGAACCGTCCTGGTCCCCTTACCTGAACTGATTGCGGCGTAATACGTTTTGCTTAACACACTGGGGTTTCATTAGGAGTTTCACGATGGAAATGCTGAAGTTTGGTAAATTCGCTGCGCTGGCTCTGGCCATGGCTGTAGCTGTAGGTTGCTCCTCGAAGGGCGGTGACAACGCAGGCGAAGGCGCTGCTGTAGATCCGAACGCTGGCTACGGTGCCAACACTGGCGCTGTTGACGGCTCCCTGAGCGAAGAAGCCGCCCTGCGCGCAATCACCACCTTCTACTTCGAATACGACAGCTCGGACCTGAAGCCAGAAGCCATGCGCGCTCTGGACGTTCACGCCAAGGACCTGAAGTCCAACGGCAACCGCGTTGTCCTGGAAGGCAACACCGACGAGCGCGGCACCCGCGAGTACAACATGGCTCTGGGTGAGCGTCGTGCCAAGGCCGTTCAACGCTACCTGGTTCTGCAGGGTGTTTCCCCTGCTCAGCTGGAACTGGTCTCCTACGGTGAAGAGCGTCCTGTTGCCACTGGCAACGACGAGCAATCCTGGGCTCAGAACCGTCGCGTAGAACTGCGTAAGTAAGTTCTTATGCGTATGTGCCGCCGTGTAGTAACCGTCCTCGCACTCAGCCTGCCGCTCGCGGCCTGGGCTGAGGTCCCTGTAGTAGATGACAACGCAGGCAGCTATCCGCCTGTGGGTTATGGCACGAGCGGCGCCTATGCCGGGTCAGGGGCTTCGGCCCCTGCCTCTGCACAGGGCCAGCTGTTCATGCAGCTGCAACAGATGCAGGACCAGCTTTCCCGCCAGCAAGGCATCATCGAAGAGCTGCAGAACGATGTGTCGCGCATGAAGCAGGAAAACCTGGAGCGATACCAGGACCTGGACCGTCGCATCAACAGTGGCGCTGCACCTGCCGCGACCCCTGACAATTCCTCCGGTGGTGGTGCTTCAAATGCCGCCCCCGCTGCAGCAGCTGGTGCTGCTGCGCAACAACCGGCCGCCAGTAGCGAGCCTGGTGATCCCGCGAAAGAAAAGCTCTACTACGATGCTGCTTTCGACCTGATCAAGCAGAAAGACTTCGACAAGGCCAGCCAGGCCTTCAATGCCTTCCTGCGCAAGTACCCCAACAGCCAGTACGCCGGCAACGCCCAGTACTGGCTGGGTGAAGTGAACCTGGCCAAAGGCGACCTTCCGGCTGCCAGCCAGGCCTTCGCCCAGGTCAGCCAGAAGTATCCCAAGCACAGCAAGGTGCCGGATTCGCTGTACAAACTGGCCGATGTCGAGCGCCGCATGGGCCACACCGACAAGGTCAAGGGCATCCTGCAGCAGGTCATCACCCAGTACCCCGGCACCTCCGCCGCGCAGCTGGCCCAGCGTGACTTGCAGAAGCTCTGAGCCCTGCAGCTGTACCGCTCGAAAGAAACCCGCGCCAGTCGCGGGTTTTTTCGTTAGAATCACTGCCCTTTTTTCGTAAACACGCTGCTGCGGATAACGCCATGTCGAGTCCGCGACAGTGCCTGACGGAGGCGGACAGCCTGTTTAGCTGTCACGCCCGTGGCGAGCATGCAAGACACATTACGCATCACAGAAGTCTTTTACTCTTTGCAGGGTGAAACGCGAACGGCTGGCCTGCCCACCGTATTCGTGCGCCTTACCGGCTGCCCCCTGCGCTGCCAGTACTGCGACAGTGCCTATGCCTTCACTGGCGGCACTGTTCGTACCCTCGATTCGATCCTTGAGCAGGTTGCCGGCTTCAAGCCTCGCTACGTGTGCGTGACAGGTGGCGAGCCGCTGGCCCAGCCGAATGCCTTGCCGTTGCTGCAACGACTGTGCGACGCCGGCTATGAGGTCTCGCTGGAGACCAGTGGCGCCCTGGATATCTCGGGCACCGATGTGCGCGTCAGCCGTGTGGTCGACCTCAAGACCCCTGGGTCGGAAGAGTCCCACCGTAACCGCTACGAGAACATCGAGCAGCTCACCCGCAACGACCAGGTCAAGTTCGTCATCTGCTCGCGCGAGGACTATGACTGGGCTGTCTCCAAGTTGATCCAGTACAACCTGGCCGAGCGCGCCGGCGAGGTGCTGTTTTCGCCAAGCCACCACCAGGTGAGCGCAAGCGACCTGGCCGACTGGATCGTTGCCGACAACCTGCCCGTACGTTTCCAGCTGCAGTTGCACAAGCTGCTGTGGAACGACGAACCCGGACGTTGATTGAGAGTAAAAGCACATGACTGAGAAACGCGCAGTAATCCTGCTGTCTGGCGGCCTTGATTCCGCCACCGTCGTAGCCATGGCCAAGGCCGAAGGCTACAGCTGCTACACCATGAGCTTCGACTATGGCCAACGCCACCGTGCCGAGCTGAATGCAGCTGCCCGTGTCGCCCGGGACCTGGGCGTGGTCGAGCACAAGGTAATCGGCCTGAACCTCGACGGTATCGGTGGTTCGGCGTTGACCGACAGCAGCATCGACGTACCTGAAGCCCCAAGCGAAGGCATCCCGGTCACCTACGTGCCGGCGCGAAATACCGTGTTCCTGTCGCTGGCCCTGGGCTGGGCAGAAGTGCTGGAGGCGCGTGACATCTTCATCGGCGTCAATGCCGTGGATTACTCCGGTTATCCCGATTGCCGTCCCGAGTTTGTCGAAGCCTTCGAGCGCATGGCCAACCTGGCTACCAAGGCGGGCGTAGAAGGGCAGGGCTTCCGTATTCAGGCGCCGCTGCAAAACATGAGCAAGGCGCAGATCGTGCAGGCCGGCATGGCCCGTGGCGTGGATTACAGCCTGACCGTTTCCTGCTACCAGGCCGACGATGATGGCCGCGCCTGTGGCAAATGCGACAGCTGCCGCCTGCGCGCCGACGGCTTCAAGGCGGCTGAGGTACCAGACCCTACGCGGTATGTTTGAAAAAACTGTGATGGGGTATTGATTTCTCTTTAGAAATCAGTATTATACGCGCCATCAATCGGGTCGTTAGCTCAGTTGGTAGAGCAGTTGGCTTTTAACCAATTGGTCGTAGGTTCGAATCCTACACGACCCACCATACGCAGTACGTCAAAGCCCGCTACCAGAAATGGTCGCGGGCTTTTTCGTTTTCGCGATCTTGGGGCGCACAGCGCCCCCAGCTTACTCGGCCCACTCGGGGTCGCCTGTGAATACCACCGTCAGCCAGCGGTCCGGCCCTTCACCGCCTACTGCATCACCAATCTCGTTGCGCCACGTATCCCATTCATCGATGGTCTTTGCGGCCATTGTCTTTGGCACGATGAAATACAGCTCAATCTCTCGTGAGCGCCCAACCTTGGCGACATAGGCACGGTACGACTGCAGCCCGTGGCGGGCGACAAAGGCCTTGGCCACTTCATCGACGTGCAGCTTGAGGTCGCCGGGGGTAACCAGAAAGATTTCAGACAGCGCCTGGCGGACCACCGACAGCGGCAGCGGAATGATCACCAGGCACACCAGCGCCAGCACCGCCGGGTCGATGTACGGCGACACCCACTCCAGCGATGTGCCTTGCACCGCGTAACCAAAGCAGAAGGCGATCAGCAACGCGGCGGTGATGCTGGCCGACATCACCCAGCCCTTGACGTCCATGCGCACGAAGTCTGACTTCAGCTTGCGGTTGGCGCGGGCTTCGACGACGGCGATGGTCACGCAGGTGATTACGGTCAGCACGGCATAGACCATGGCAATACCGAACTCCAGGTGACGCCCGCCTTGCAACAGGCTGCTGACGGCGTTGATCAACGCGTAGATGGCCACGCCGCTAAGCAGGATGCCGTTGAGTGCCAGGACCATCGGTTCCAGGTGCCAGAAGCCCATGGTGAAACGCTCACGCAGCTTGCGTGACATCTGCACGCTGGTGGTGTGCGAGGTAATCAGCTTGACCACTACAAGTGAAAGGCCGCTCATGCTGGCGTCGACCAGCGAGTACACGCCGTCGAAGACGATGGAGAATGAGCCGGAGGCCAGGCCGAAGGCGATGCCGATGGTGGCGATGAACAGGGTGACGGCAATCGAGGTGCGTAACAGGCCCTGTTCGCTGGTGATGTCGAAGAAGGTGGATCGGGTTGCGGTTTGCATGACGTGTGCTCAGTAAAAACGATAATGCTGTGGTGGCTGTACGGGCTTCTTCGCGGGCACGCCCGCTCCCGCCGAGCCTGCGTTGGCCTGGAAGGCGACCACGCACCTGTGGGAGCGGGCGTGCCCGCGAAAGGGCCCTTGCAGGTTAGACGCGGAATTGCTCCATCAGCGCCTGTTGCTGGTTGGCCAGCCGGTTCAGCGCCTGGCTGATGCGCGCCGATTCGTCGGCCTGGCCAGCCAGTGATTCTGTCACATCCCGGATGCCGGCCACGTTACGGTTCACTTCCTCGGCCACCGCGCTCTGTTCTTCGGCCGCAGAGGCAATCTGCAGGTTCATGTCGCTGATCACAGTCACCGCCTCGCCAATGCGCTGCAGTGCGGGCAGCGCCTGTTCCATGCGTGCCGCGCTGGCCTGGGCCTGGCGCTGGCCTTCGTGCATGGCGCCCACGACATCTTGGGTGCCTTGCTGCAGGCCTTCGATGACCTGGCGAATTTCCTCCACCGACACCTGCGTGCGCTGGGCCAGGCCGCGCACCTCATCGGCGACCACGGCAAAACCACGCCCGGCTTCGCCCGCTCGGGCGGCTTCGATGGCTGCATTGAGTGCCAGCAGGTTGGTCTGCTCGGCGATGGTGCGAATCACCTCCAGCACCGAGCCTATCTGGCCGCTGCGACCCTCCAGTGCGTGGGCCTCGTCCATGGCAGTGTTCATGCCGGCGGCCAGGCGATCGATGCCCTCGCGGGTGCTGTCGATCAGTTGCAGGCCTTCGCGGCTGGCCTGGTCGGCGGCCCGTGCGGCCTGGGCCGCCTGTGAGGCATTGTGTGCAACATCCAGGGCGGTGGCGCTCATCTCGTTGGCCGCCGTGGCCACTTGCTCGATTTCACGGTGCTGCTGCTGCATGCCGTTGCTGGTCTGGCTGGCGATGGCGGCAGACTGGTCGGCGGTGCCGCGGGCCTCCTGCAGCGAGCCCTTGACCTGAGCGATGACGGGTTGCAGTTTGTCGAGGAAGCGGTTGAACCAGTGGGTGAGCTGGCCCAGTTCGTCCTGGCGGGCGTAGTCCAGGCGGCGCGTGAGGTCGCCTTCGCCGCTGGCAATATCTTGCAGGCGTGCGGCCACGGCCAGTATTGGCCGGGTGACGCCGCGTGCGGTCAACCACACCAGCAGCAAGCCTGCGATGGCAGCGCCAAGGCCGATCAGCAGACTGTTGAGGTTGGCATTCTGGCTATGGGCGTCCAGGCGCTGGTTGAGGGCTACGGCGGGTGCCTGCAGCACGCTTTCCGGCAGTTCCAGCAACACCTGCCAAGGGGCTGCGCCAGGGATCGGGGCGAAGGGGTGGGCCACGCGCAGCAGGCCGTCGGCTACTGCATTGTCCATGGGCTTACCGAGCACGCTGGCGTCACGACTGTTGCCAGCCAGCAGGCCGGCTGCGCTGGCAATACTCACATGGCCCTGGCCATCGAACAGCTCGCGGCGGCCGTCCAGGCTCAGTTGCTGCAGGTTGGCCAGGCCGATGTCCAGGCCGACCACGCCGACAACCTTGCCCTGTTCCAGCAGTGGCAGGGCGATGCTGGTCATCAGCACCTGACGGCCATTGACCTCGTCGAGGTACGGTTCGAGCATGCAGGTACTGGCGGTGTCCTGCGGGCAGGTCAGCCAACGGTTCTTCGCTGCGCCGTTGCTGCCAATGCTGGCATCGCCAAGCATGGCTTCCGGCATGGCTTCAAGTTCCAGGGCGCCGGGGCGCGGTTGTGACCAGTACAACGAGAAACGCCCGCGTTCATTGCTACCCATCGCCTCCTGGCCAAGGTGCTGGCTGTCCTGCTGGTCCAGCGCGTTGGGCTGGAACACCAGGTACAGGCCGATTACATCCGGGTTGCCGGCCAGGCTGGCACGGGCCTGGCGCGTCAGCTCGGCGCGCAGGTCACTGCCGCCTCGGGCCTTGAGTACCTGCACCAGGCGGGCAAAGCCATTGGCGTACTGATAGGCGTCCATGAAGTAGCGCTGCACCCGCAGGGCCTGGGTTTGCGCGTGGGCCTGCAGGCGCTGGCGCGCACTGTTGTCGAGCATGGCGGTGCTGGCCTGGCTGACCAAGGCAGCGCTGCGCTGCGCCTGGGTCAGCGAGGTGGCCACCAGCAAGGCGACGATGGCCAGCAGGCACAGACCGGCGAGCAGGGTGATCTTCCACTGGATGGAGAGGCGACGCAGCGGCATGAGGCATTCCTTTTCGGGCAAGTACAACGCCCGCGGTCAGGCGCGGGCGTTGTCGGCAGCGTGGGTCATTCGGCGATGTAGTTGGGCGGTGCCGACCGGAAGGCTTTGGTCAGCCAGCCCAGGTAGATCAACCCGAGCGTTGCCCAGATGCCGCCAAACATCAGCGAGTGCACATTCAGGTCCAGCCACAGCGAGACGATGATGCAGAAGCCGATGGTAGGCAGCACCAGGTACTTCAGTTGGTTGGCCAGGCCTTTGCGGTTGCCTTCGCGCAGGTAGCAGTGGTTGATCACCGACAGGTTGACGAAGCTGAATGCGACCAGTGCGCCGAAGTTGATGATCGAGGTCGCGGTAACCAGGTCGAAGAAGATCGCTGACAGCGAAATCAGCCCCACCACCGCAATGTTCAGCACCGGCGTCTTGTAGCGCGAGTGCAGGCGGGCAAAGAGGCTGGCGGGGATCACGTTGTCGCGGCCCATCACGTACAGCAGGCGCGACACGCTGGTTTGCGAAGCCAGGCCTGAAGCGATGGTGTTGATCACGGTGCAGGCGATGAATACCGACTGGAACAGCTTGCCGCCGACGTACAGGGCGATTTCCGGCAGGGCCGCTTCCTGGTCGTGGAAGCGCGCCATGGTCGGGAAGTAGGCCTGGATGAAGTACGACACGGTGATGAACACCACGCCACCGATCAGTGCGGTCAGGAAGATCGCCCGTGGGATCGTCTTGGCCGGGTCACGGGTTTCTTCGGACAGGCAGGTGACCGCGTCGAAGCCCAGGAACGAGAAGCACAGGATGGTGGCACCGGCAGCCAGCGCGCTGAGGTGGGTCTGGCTGTCGGCGAACGGCAGCAAGCTCCAGGTGGTGCCCAGCCCTTCACCCTGGCCCAGGCCGCGCACGCACAAGTAGATGAACACGGCGATGATCGCCACCTGAACGCCTACAAACAGCAGGTTGAAGTGCGCCACCAGGTTCACGCTGCGCATGTTGATCAGGCTGATCAAGGTGACGAAGCCGACGACCCACAGCCACTCTGGTACTTCAGGGAACATGGCCGAGAGGTACAGCTTGGCCAGCAGCGCGTTGACCATCGGCAGCAGCAGGTAATCCAGCAGCGACGACCAGCCGACCAGGAAGCCCACATGGGGGTTGATCGCACGTTGTGTGTAGGTATACGCCGAGCCCGACTGCGGAAAGCGTTTTACCAGGGTGCCGTAGCTTACGGCGGTGAACAGGATGCCCGCCAGCGCCAGGATGTAGGCGCTGGGCACATGGCCGGCGGTGATGCCGCTGACGATGCCGAAGGTGTCGAACACGGTCATTGGGGTCAGGTAGGCCAGGCCAATGATGATCACGTGCCAGAGGCGCAGGGTTTTGCGAAGTTGGCCGTTGCCGGAAGCGCTGTGATCAGGCTGCATGCTGACATGGCTCCTGGTGCTGGGCGTAAACGGCGGGCACGGTGTATTGCGCATGCGGCAAGGGCGAGCGGGTGGGCTCCATGTTGTTCACCTTTTTTGTAGGAGCAGCAGAAGGCGCGGGGGACGCGCTAAGTGGTGAAAATAAAAAACGATGGGTAGGTTGGTGTCAAGTTAAACATGACAAGATGTTACTGAATTGAAATATTTATCGATTTATAAGGGGTTTTGTTCGGTTTTTGCGCGTTTTTTTGCGGTTTTGATCAATTTGAATGTTCGTAAAAATTAACGAATGTGCCTCCCGTGGATGCGTGTCAGATGGTTCTGAAAAATGGATTTCTCGGTGAAGGCTGGCCCTCGTCTTCCATCGCAGTGTTAATCTTCGCCTCCTGCGTGGCCTTTGCTCACCCAATGAAGCCCTTACGGACAATCGGTTCTATTCATGAAGAAATCAGTTGGCATTCTTTCCGGCCTGGCGATCGCCATTGCCGTCGCATCTACCGCTGGCGCCTGGTACACCGGCAAGCAACTGCCAGCCGAACTGGACAACGCCGTTGCCCGCAGCAACGCCGAACTCAAGAAGGCCCTGGTGACCACCGGCGGCAGCATGAGCATCGAACGGGTATCGCTGGAGCAGCATTTCTTCAGCACTACCGCCCAGTACCGGCTCAAGGCCCGCGACATAAACCTGGGTGAAGGCGAGGTGGTGAATTTCGACGTGGGCGTGACCGACCAGATTGAGCACGGCCCCTTTCCCTGGTCGCGGGTAAAGGCGTTGAAGCTGATGCCGGTGATGGCGGTCAGCAACAGCACCTTGCAGAAGGACGATGCCACCGCCGCGTGGTTCGCTGCCGCAGGCGAGCAGGCCCCGATCAGTGCACAGACCAGCTTGGGGTACGGCGGCAGTGTGGCCAGCCAGGTCCGGCTGGCGCCGGTCAAGCTTGACGAGGCGGACGGCAACAGCCTCGACTTCTCGGGTATGCAGCTGGAGGTCAGTGGCGACAAGGAGGGCAAGGCTTCGAAATTCCACGGGCAGGCCGACCGTTTCGTGATGAAACTTGTGCGCGATGATCAGCCGCCTGCCACGTTCGAACTCAAAGGCCTGAAGGTTGGCGGTAACTTGGCCGCCACCCCGCACGACACTGTCTATGTGGGTAACGTCGACCTGGCGCTGGCCGAAACCAAGGTCACCCTGGGGCCGAAACAGCAGGTGCTGCAGATCAAGGGCCTGGAGCAGAATGTCCTGCAAGCCCTCGATGGCCCGGATACCGTGGGCGGTCGCGTGGAGTACAAGGTCGGCGACATGGCCTGGGATGGCCGTGCGGTGGGCAAGGCGCAGATGGTGGTGAGTGTCACCTCGGTCAACGCACCGGCATTGCAGGCGTTGTCGAAGTGGTACCAGGCGCACTTGCCGGAGTTCGAGGCTGCGTCTGCCGCTGGCCAGCCTGTACCGCAGATCCGTATGGACGACGCTGAGAAGGCCAAATTCCAGGGCGACCTGCGGCAACTGCTGGCCGCCAGGCCCAAGGTGGCGATAGAAAACCTGGCGTTCAAGACCGCCAATGGCGAGAGCCGTTTCAACCTGTCGATGGCCTTCGCCGCCCCAGCCAGCTTCGATCTGCCGCCAGACCAGTTGAGCAAGCAACTGATCACCGAGGTGAAGGGCAAGCTATCGCTCTCCAAGCCGATGATGGGTGACCTGGCGACCTTGCAGGCGCTGCTGGATGGCCAGACTGATGCCCAGGCGATTGCCATGCAATCGAGCCAGGCGGGGGAGATGGTCGGCATGATGGCGCTGCAAAGTGGCCTGGCCACCGTTGAAGGCAACGATGTGGTGAGCAGCCTGCACTATGCCGATGGCATGGTCGACTTCAACGGCAGGAAAATGACCGTGGAAGCGTTTGCCATGCTCATGGCAGCGCACCTGGCAGCACTGTCGCCGCAGGGTTGACACCCGCTTTGTCAGGCAACGCTGTTTTGTAGGAGCGGCCTTGAGTCGAAAGGGCTGCTCCTACACAACGCTCATTGCAGTCGCTCGGGTGAGAACACAAAAACCACTTTAGTAATCGCTGGATTGTCTGTAGCCTTCGGCCTCCGATAATAATCCGCGCCCGCAGAGGGCCGTGGCGGCCTGCGTGCCGTCCGGCACCCTTAGCCGATCTGTCAGGGCCGGGTGATACACTCGATTTGATGCGCGCGCGCGCCTGCAGGTCCAGCGATCATGACCCAGATTTCCGAACGCCTGTTGGTTCAGGCTCACCTCGACGCCAAGCAGCCCAACCCGCTGACAGCCGAGCAGGAGGCCGAATACCGTGCGGCCATCGCTGCCGAGCTCAAGGCCCAGAACGCCGTGCTGGTTGCCCACTATTACTGCGACCCTGTCATCCAGGCCTTGGCTGAAGAAACCGGTGGCTGCGTGTCCGATTCGCTGGAGATGGCCCGCTTTGGCAAAAATCACCCGGCCGAAACGGTGATCGTGGCCGGTGTGCGCTTCATGGGCGAAACCGCAAAAATCCTCACCCCGGAAAAACGCGTGCTGATGCCCACCCTGGAGGCCACCTGCTCGCTCGACCTGGGCTGCCCGGTTGAAGAGTTCTCAGCCTTCTGCGACCAGCACCCCGAGCGCACTGTGGTGGTCTATGCCAACACTTCGGCTGCCGTGAAGGCCCGTGCCGACTGGGTGGTGACTTCAAGCTGCGCGCTGGAAATCGTCGAAAGCCTGATGGATAACGGCGAAACCATCATCTGGGGCCCAGACCAGCACCTGGGCCGTTACATCCAGAAGCAGACCGGTGCCGACATGCTGCTGTGGGACGGTGCCTGCATCGTTCACGAAGAGTTCAAGTCGCGCCAGCTGGCCGACATGAAGGCGCTGTACCCGGACGCAGCGATCCTGGTGCACCCCGAGTCGCCTGAAGCGGTGATCGAGTTGGCCGATGCGGTGGGGTCCACCAGCCAACTGATCAAGGCGGCGCAAACCCTGCCAAACAAGACCTTCATCGTCGCCACCGACCGCGGCATCTTCTACAAGATGCAGCAGTTGTGCCCGGACAAGGAGTTTGTCGAAGCCCCCACCGCTGGCAACGGTGCGGCATGCCGCAGCTGTGCGCACTGCCCGTGGATGGCGATGAACACCCTGGAGCGGGTGCTGGACTGCCTGCGTAATGGCAGCAACGAGATTTTTGTCGACCCGGCCCTGGTGCCCAAGGCGATCAAGCCGCTGAATCGCATGCTGGACTTCACCCAGGCGGCGCGCCTGAAGCTGTCCGGTAACGCCTGAGATCGCTGGGT
>NZ_JAJSRO010000038.1:0-30410 GCF_021283425.1 Pseudomonas sp. NMI542_15
TGTCGTTCCGATGTCGCTGGAAGTGGGGCGCATTATAAGGGGATTCAGAAGGGCGTCAACCTTTAATTTCAAGAAACTGAAATATAAGCAGGAAACACCGTAGAAAGGCCACCAGGTGTCCGCCACAACACAGTCAGCGCCTGTGAGATCGAGCGCCGCGCGGGCGGCGCTCGATCTCACAGGCGCCACAAGATCAAAGGCAAGCACCTTTCACAGCCACTACTATCTCGAGACCGACCCTTGGCAGCCCCACCTCACTCTCAAACCGCCCTGCCCTGCTTCCGACCAACCCTCGAAAGCCCCCGCCCAACAGCAGGAATCCGCAGCACCATCAGCACAGCACCAATAAACGCATAGACAGCCCACTCCCGCAGGTCCGAACGCACAATCCACAAAAAGTGCAGCAACCCCAGCCCAAGAACCAGATACACCAACCTGTGCAGCTTCTTCCACCGCGCCCCCAGCCGCCGCTGGCTATACCGATTCGAGGTAGCCGCCAAGGCCAGCAAGCACAGGAACCCAAGCGCACCCACAATAATGTAGGGCCGCTTACTCAGCTCCACCGCCAACTGCCCCCAATCCAGCCCAAGAATAAAGAACAGGTAACAAAGGATGTGCAGCACTATATAAGCAAACACCCACAACCCCAGCTGCCGACGCACCACGATCCACCCCGACCAGCCCGTCACCTTCTGCAGTGGCGTCATGCTCAAGGTCACCAACAGGAAGGTGAGTGCCCCAAGCCCAAGGCGATCCATCATGATCTTCCCGGGGTCAGGCCCCAGCAGGTTCATCGCTGCCTCATATAACCACCACGCCGGGAACAGACATCCCACGACGAAAATAGCCAGGCGAAACCAGGGGTAACGCATCAATAGTTCTTCCGCAGATCGAGCCCGGTATACAGCGACGCCACTTCATCGGCGTAGCCATTAAACATCTGAGTCTCTCGCACATTGGGGCTGAACAACCCGCTGGGCAATCGGCGCTCACGTGCCTGGCTCCAGCGCGGGTGATCGACCGCAGGGTTCACATTGGCATAGAAGCCATACTCATCCGGCGCCAGCCCTTCCCAGGTAGTGCCGGGCTGTTCAGCCACCAAACTGATGCGCACGATCGACTTGATGCTCTTGAAGCCATACTTCCACGGCACCACCAGGCGCAACGGCGCGCCATTCTGGTTCGGCAGTTCGCGGCCATACATGCCTACCGCCAGGATCGCCAAAGGGTGCATTGCCTCGTCCAGGCGAAGCCCCTCTCTATAAGGCCAGTCGATCAGGGCGAACCCCGAACGCTGCCCGGGCATGTGCTGCGGATCCTTCAATGTTTCGAAGCGCACATACCGCGCCTTGGACGTGGGCTCCACCTGCTTGAGCACCTGCGCCAAAGGGAATCCCAACCAAGGGATAACCATCGACCAAGCCTCTACGCAACGCAGCCGATAAATCCGCTCTTCAAGCTGATAAGGCTTGACGAAGTCTTCCAGCGCATAGCGCCCAGGCTTGCCCACCTCACCATCCACCACAACCGACCACGGCTCGGTCTTCAGGCTATCGCCATTGGCTGCCGGGTCACCCTTGTCGGGCCCGAACTCGTAAAAATTGTTGTAATGGGTGGCATCCTTGAACGGCGTGATCGCCTCGTCCTTCACCGTCATCGCCTGCCAGCGCGTGGCAGCGAGCTTGTCGGCGAACCAGGCTGGCGCGGTGCCGGCCTGCACATCGGCATAACGCGAGACTTCTGCAGCCCCAGCCCCGCCTGGCAGGGCGCCCAGCGCCAGACCGGCCAACGAGCCACCCAGCAATGTGCGACGGGAAAGGTAGATGCCTTCTGGCGTGATCTGCGAGGCCTTGCACTCGGAAGACCTGGGAAGCTTGATGAGCATGGGCGGCTCCATAGCACTGGGTAACGGATGTACCAGTATGACTATGGAGCCGGAAGGTTATTCCAGCGTTAAGCGATTTTCACGCTTTGCGCCGGCGCGCCTTCAGCAGGAACTGGATCGGGCCAGATGCCGCATACGCGAGGAAGATCAGCAGCAGGATGCGCGGCGGGTCGCTGAACACGACGGCAAATACCAGCACCACGGCAAGGATGGCCACGAACGGCACGCGCCCCTTGAGGTCCAGCTCCTTGAAGCTGTTGTACTTGATATTGCTGACCATCAGCATGCCGGCAGCCGCTACCAGCAGCGCCACCAGGAACGACAGCTTGGAGCCCTGAATGCCGTAATCGCTGAACGCCCACACGGTACCCGCCACCACCCCTGCGGCAGCCGGGCTGGCCAGGCCGATGAAGTAACGCTTGTCGGCAGTGCCGACCTGGGTATTGAAGCGTGCCAGACGCAACGCTGCACCGGCCACATAAATGAAGGCGACCATCCAGCCGACCTTGCCCATGTCACCCAGCGCCCAGCCAAATGCCAGCAAAGCAGGGGCCACGCCGAAGGCAACCATGTCCGACAGCGAGTCGTACTCGGCACCGAAGGCACTCTGGGTATTGGTCATGCGTGCAACGCGGCCGTCCAGGCCATCGAGCACCATGGCCACGAAGATGGCGATGGCGGCAAAGGCGAAGTACTTGCTCGCCTCGCGCGGGTCACCGGCACTCAGGGCGCTCTGTGCGCTCATCGAGCTGATGATGGAATAGAAGCCGGCAAACAGGTTGGCGGTGGTAAACAGGTTGGGCAGCAGGTAGATGCCGCGGTGGCGCACCTTGCGGCCTTCGGCGTCATGCCCTTCTTCAACGTGCTCATCGACAGGTAGCAGGCTTTCGGCGTCGGAGGGCTTGTTCGGCTCTTCGGGACGTTCGCTCATAAAGGGTACCTTGCAACAGGATGGAAAATGTTCGACACGGGCCCGCGAAACAGGTTCTGACAGCAGGCCACTGGTCTGCTTTATACCAGAAGCGGGCTCCCAGAACGAAAAAACGCGGCCGAAGCCGCGTTTTTCATCTATCGATAAGACTTAGTTCTTGGTCTTGTCGACGATTTTGTTAGCCGAGATCCACGGCATCATCGAGCGCAGTTGCTCGCCGATGATTTCGATACCGTGAGCGGCGTTGTTGCGGCGCTTGGCGGTCATCGATGGGTAGTTGGTAGCACCTTCGGAGATGAACATCTTCGCGTACTCGCCGTCCTGGATGCGCTTCAGAGCGTTGCGCATGGCCTTGCGGGATTCTTCGTTGATGACTTCCGGGCCGGTAACGTACTCACCGTATTCGGCGTTGTTGGAGATCGAGTAGTTCATGTTGGCGATGCCGCCTTCGTACATGAGGTCAACGATCAGCTTCAGTTCGTGCAGGCACTCGAAGTAGGCCATTTCTGGCGCGTAGCCAGCTTCGACCAGGGTTTCGAAACCGGCTTTGACCAGCTCGACGGTACCGCCGCACAGAACGGCCTGCTCACCGAACAGGTCGGTTTCAGTCTCGTCCTTGAAGGTGGTTTCGATGATGCCGGTACGGCCACCACCAACGCCCGAAGCGTAAGACAGGGCGACGTTCTTGGCATTGCCCGAAGCGTCCTGGTAGATAGCGATCAGGTCAGGGATGCCGCCGCCTTTGACGAACTCGGAGCGAACGGTGTGGCCCGGGGCCTTCGGTGCGATCATGATCACGTCGAGGTCGGCACGCGGAACAACCTGGTTGTAGTGGATCGAGAAGCCGTGGGAGAAGGCCAGGGTAGCGCCCTTCTTGATGTTCGGCTCGATCTCGTTCTTGTACAGCGCGCCCTGGAACTCGTCCGGGGTCAGGATCATGACCAGGTCAGCCGCAGCGACAGCGGTTGCAACGTCGGCAACTTTCAGGCCGTGGGCTTCAGCCTT
The DNA here is from genome assembly GCF_021283425.1 of Pseudomonas sp. NMI542_15. Taxonomy (NCBI): domain Bacteria; kingdom Pseudomonadati; phylum Pseudomonadota; class Gammaproteobacteria; order Pseudomonadales; family Pseudomonadaceae; genus Pseudomonas; species Pseudomonas sp. NMI542_15. The sequence continues at coordinate 3,822 of NZ_JAJSRO010000038.1, forward strand.
GGCAACGGTAGCCGAACCTTTACGCAGACCGACGGTAACGTCTACACCGGAGTCCTTCAGGTTGCACGCTTGAGCGTGGCCCTGGGAGCCGTAACCGATGATGGCGACTTTCTTGCCCTGGATGATGGAAAGGTCGCAGTCTTTATCGTAGAAAACTTTCATGAAATACCCCTGGTTATATCTCGGCCCCTGCGGAGCCATCGCTAATTTTTGAATTTAGATGCTGAGCACTTTGTCGCCACGGGCAATGCCGGTAACGCCGCTGCGCACGGTTTCGAGAATCGATGCAGTGCCGATCGCCTGGATGAAGCTGTCCAGTTTGTCACTGGTGCCGCTCAGCTGCACGGTGTACACGCTGGCGGTCACGTCGACAATCTGGCCACGGAAGATATCCGTGGTGCGCTTGATCTCGGCGCGCTGGGCACCGGTGGCCTTGACCTTGACCAGCATCAGTTCGCGCTCGATATGAGCGCTTTCCGACAGGTCGACAAGCTTGACCACTTCGACCAGCTTGTTCAGGTTCTTGGTGATCTGTTCGATCACTTCGTCATGGCCAACGGTGGTCAGCGTCAGACGCGACAGGGTCGGGTCTTCGGTCGGCGCCACGGTCAGGCTTTCAATGTTGTAGTTGCGCTGGGAGAACAGGCCGACCACACGGGACAACGCACCTGGTTCGTTTTCCAGCAGCAGGGAAATGATGTGCCGCATATCAGGTACGCTCCGTCTTGCTCAGCCACATGTCACGCATCGAGCCATCCTTGATCTGCATCGGATAGACATGCTCGCTGCGGTCAACCGCGATGTCGATGAACACCAGGCGGTCCTTCATCGCAAACGCTTCTTCCAGCTTCGGCTTGAGGTCCTTCAGGCTGGTGATGCGGATACCCACATGGCCATAGGCCTCGGCCAGCTTGATGAAGTCAGGCAGCGACTCGACGTACGAGTGCGAGTGACGACCGTTGTAGGCCATGTCCTGCCACTGGCGGACCATGCCCAGCACACCGTTGTTCAGGTTGACGATTTTCACCGGCAGGCCGTACTGCATGCAGGTGGACAGCTCCTGGATGTTCATCTGGATGCTGCCTTCGCCGGTCACACAGGCAACGTCCTGGTCCGGGAAGTTGAGCTTCACGCCCATCGCCGCCGGGAAGCCGAAGCCCATGGTGCCCAGGCCACCGGAGTTGATCCAGCGGTTCGGCTTGTTGAAGCGGTAATACTGCGCCGCAAACATCTGGTGCTGGCCCACGTCGGAGGTCACAAAGGCATCGCCATTGGTCACTTCGCACAGGGTCTCGATGACTTTCTGCGGTTTGATGACGTTGCCATCGCCCTTGTCGTAAGGGAACAGCTCGCCATCGCCACGCCATTCGTCAATCTGCTTCCACCAGGCATCCAGCGCCGCCTTGTCAGGCTGCTCGCCGATTTCCTTGAGGATGCCGAGCATTTCGCTGAGCACGCTGTCGACCGGACCAACGATTGGCACGTCGGCTTTGATCATCTTGGAGATCGACGCCGGGTCGATGTCGATGTGGATGATCTTGGCGTTCGGGCAGAACTTGGCCGGGCCGTTGACCACACGGTCGTCAAAGCGTGCGCCCACAGCGAGGATCACGTCGGCATTGTGCATGGCCATGTTGGCGGTGTAGCTGCCGTGCATGCCAAGCATGCCGAGGAACTGGCGGTCAGTACCCGGGAAGCCACCCAGCCCCATCAGGGTGTTGGTGACCGGCAGGTTCAGCGACTTGGCGATTTCGGTCAGGGCTTCGGAGCCACCACCCAGAATCACGCCACCACCGGAGTAGACGATCGGGCGCTTGGCAGCCAGGAGCATCTCGGCAGCCTTGCGGATCTGGCCAGAATGGCCACGGACCGCCGGGCTGTAGGAGCGCAGCTTGACCTTTTTCGGATAGACGTATTCGAACTTCTCGGCCGGGTTGGTCATATCTTTTGGAATGTCGACCACGACCGGACCTGGGCGACCGGATTGCGCCAGGTAGAAAGCTTTCTTGAGGACTTCAGGGATCTCGGTCGGGTTCTTGATCATGAAGCTGTGCTTCACGATCGGCCGCGAGATACCAATCATGTCGGTTTCCTGGAAGGCATCGGTACCCACCATGGTGCTAGGCACCTGGCCGGACAGGATGACCATCGGAATCGAATCCATGTAGGCGGTGGCAATGCCGGTAATGGCATTGGTCGCGCCCGGGCCGGAGGTTACCAGCACCACACCGGCCTTGCCGGTGGCGCGGGCATAGCCGTCCGCCATATGGGTTGCCGCCTGCTCGTGACGAACCAGGATGTGTTCCACTTCCGGTTCTTTGAACAGCGCGTCGTAAACATGCAGGAGAGCACCACCAGGGTACCCGTAGATGTGCTTAACGCCTTCGTCACGCAAAAAGCGGACGACCATCTCAGCGCCAGATAAAAGCTCCACGTTGTTCACCTCTAAAACGCCAGAATACCGTCCCTAGTGGACGGGTCTTAATAGGTTTACTGCCAAGCAGAGCATGAGCGAAAACGTCAGCACTGACTGAGCAAGTATTGGGAGCACCCCAGAGTGTTGCGGGGTTTTCCCACCCAGCGCGAGGTAACGCGTTGCGGGGTGTAACAGGTCGGCGCGGGTGTGCACCTCATGATCTGCCTAGCGGGTCTGCTTCTGGCAGTCCCTCTACAGCGGAAGTTGGATTCTTGTGATTCGGCGCCAACATGTCAAGAAAAATTATTGCCAATTTTTCCCCAAGATGAATTCCTGCCACCACTAAAAATCGCTTCAGCAGCAGAATAAATAAGATTTCCACAAAAAAGGGCCACAATCTGCGGCCCTTGAAGGAAAAACTGAAGAAATCAGGCGGAAGGAGCGATCAATTGGTCAAATGCTGCCAACAGTCGGCGCAGCTCACGACTTTGCTCCGGCCGGTCGGTAAACACGGTCTCTGCCATGACCAGGATGCTGGAGGCGTTGGGCAGGGGATGGCCCAGCTCGATGATGATCTTCATGCGCGGCAGGAAAATCCATTGCAGCCACTGCTCGAAACTGAGGGTATCGACAGCGAACGGCACAGTACTGGCCAATGCCTCGTCGCTGGGTGGCTCGTCATCCCACCACCCCTGCACCACCAGTTCACGTTCGATCAGCAACAGGTGGTCGGCAATATCCAGAATACGTTGCTCGATCATCACGAATTGACCCGTGCCTTCTGCCGGGCCAGTGCTGCGCCAGCGCTGTCACCTTGCTTTTCACGGGCCTGGGCGATGGTGTTCCATAGCTCGGCCTGCAGGCTTGGCCGGCCGTTGGCGTAAGTCAGGGCGCGACGCGCCAACTGTTCGGCCTGGGCGGCATCACCCTGCGACAGGCGTACCTGGGCCAGGCGGTACAGCACTTGCGGCTCGCGCGGGGCAATACGCTGGGCACGCTCAAGGCTCGAAGCAGCGCCGTTGAAGTCACCACTGCCCTGCTGGGTCTGCGCGGTGGTCAACAGGGCCAGCACCGGGCCATCTAGCTGCTCGTCGGCCGACAGACCACCGGCAGCGGTGCTGCTGCGCGGAATACCGGTTGGCGCGCTGGTGCTTGCCGGGGCGCTGTTCATGGCCGCGATGTCGAACGGCTCGTCGGCGATCGGGTTCGGGTTTGTGGTCATCGGCGCCGAACTGACCGGGCCCGGGGTAATCGGGCCAGGCGTGATAGGCGAGGTGCTGATCGGTGCCGCGCCATTGGCAGCCGGGAACGTCTGGATACCTGAAGCGCCAGCGCCCTGCGGAATCATCACGGTAACACCGGAGTCTTCGGGCAGCGTCTGCGCTTGCGCGGTGCCCGTGTTATAGCCACCCGCCGAGCGGTTAGCCGTCACGCGCTCGCTGTTGGACACGCGGGTGCTCGAATCGACCACCGGTATATTGCCGCGCGGGACGCTGGAGCACCCCTGGAGCACAGCCAACGCCGTCACGGCAGGAAACAGCCACTTGTTCACGTCACACCTCATCAATGCAGCCTGTGCTTAATTCATCCAGCCTTTGACCCAGTCCATGACCGACTCGGCAGGATTCTGCTCGCCGCCACAGGTCGCACCGGCGGGCGGTTCACTCCCGCGAATATACGGCATCTGCACCGCTCCCGGACAGCTGGCATCAGACCCATGGCCAGTGTAAGGGTCGATCCAGGCCTGCACCACGTTGTCCGGTTGCGGCATGTCCAGCGGCAGCGGGTCGGCCTTTTTCATGAAACTGGTCCATACCTGCAGGGCACCGGTGGCACCGGTAAAGGGTGTTTTGCCGTTATCGTCACGGCCCATCCACACCACGGCCAGCAGGTCCTGGCTGAAGCCGGAGAACCAGCTGTCGCGCGAGTCGTTACTGGTACCGGTCTTGCCCGCCAGGGTCAGCGAGCGCGGCAAGGTGTTGTACACCGAGCGCCCGGTACCTTCGCGCATGACCCGCTGCATGGCGTTCTGCACCAGGTAGATGGCGCCCGGGTCGAAGGTTTGCTGGATCTGGAACGGGTAGCGCTTGAGCGGCTCGCCTTCGGCAGTCAACACGCTGCGGATACCGCGCATCGGGGTGTTGAAACCGCCGTTGGCGATGGTCTGGTACATGGTTGCAACCTGCATCGGCGACATGCCACCAGCACCCAGCAGCATGGCCGGGAAGGCTGGCCAGTCGACATTTACCCCTAGCCGGCCAATGGTCTTGATCACATTGGGCACGCCCACTTCCAGGCCAAGCTTGGCAGTCGAAAGGTTGTACGAGTTGGCAAGCCCCTGATACAGGTAGATGGTGCCATGCGGTCGACGGTCGTAGTTCTGTGGGCGCCAGACCTGACCATCGGCACCCTTGACCGAAAATGGCTCATCCTGCACCCAGCTGGTCAGGGTGTACTTGCTCGGCTGCTCCAGCGCAGTCAGGTACACCGACGGTTTTACCAGCGAGCCGATCGGCCGCACAGCATCAATGGCCCGGTTGAAACCGGCGAAGCCTGCCAGGCGGCTGCCGATCAGCGCCTGTACCTCACCGGTTTCCGGGTTGGTCACGACCATTGCCGATTCCACCTCGTCAGCACCCTTGCGCCCCGACAGGCGCTTGAAGGTCTCGCTCATCGAAGTTTCGGCCTTCATCTGCAGGATCGGGTCGAAGCTGGTGAAAATACGCAGGCCTTCTTCAGTCAAGTCTTCGTCGCGGTAGTCCTGGCGCAGTTGACGCTTGACCAGGTCGAGGAAGGCCGGGAACGAGCTGTCAGCCAGGCTGCCGCGCTTGGTCACGCCCAGCGGCATCTTCTTCGCTGCATCGACTTCCGCCTGGCTGGCCACGCCTTGCTCGGCCACCAGGTCGAGCACCAGGTTGCGGCGAGCCAGGGCACGGTCAGGGTAACGCCGCGGGTTGTAGTAGGACGGGCCTTTGACCATGCCTACCAGCAGGGCGATCTGGTGCAGTTTCAGCTCAGACAGCGGTTGGCTGAAGAAGAACTGGCTGGCCAGACCGAAACCGTGAACTGCACGTTGGCCATCCTGACCGACGAACACCTCGTTGAGGTAGGCCTCGAGAATCTCGCGCTTGTCGTAATGCAGCTCAAGCAGCATCGCCATCATTGCCTCGGTCAGCTTTCGGCTGAGGCTGCGCTCACTGCTGAGGTAGAAGTTCTTCACCAGCTGTTGGGTCAGGGTACTGCCGCCCTGGCGCATGGACCCCGACGATGTGTTGACCCACATTGCCCGGGCGATGGACTTGGGCGACACGCCGTAGTGGCTGTAGAAGTCGCGGTCTTCGGTCGCTACCAGTGTTTCGAGCAGGTACTTGGGTACCTGATCGATCTTGATCAGGATGCGGTCTTCGAGGTTCTTCGGGTAGATGCCGCCGATCATCAGCGGCTCCAGCCGCACCACGTCGAGCGCCTTGCCGTTGGCCGCAGAAAGGCCCGCCACGTAATCGCCGGAGAAGCGCACGCGCACGAACTGCGCCGGTTCCATCCCCTCGTAGAACTGGAAGCCACGGGTGTTGAGGTCGACGGTATTGCCGTTGACGGCCGCCGCACCCGGGCCGTTGGCCGCGCTCTCACGCCGGTAGCCGAGCGCATCGAGTTCGGTAAGGAAGTCGTTTTTGCTCAGTTTTTGACCAGTAAAGAGCTCCAGCGGCCGGGCATACACCTTGGCCGGGATGGTCCAGCGCTTGCCGGAGAACTTCTCCTGCACGACAGCATCGAGGTAAACCGCGAAGCCGGCAACGATCACCAGGCCTACCAGGCTGAGCTTCAAAGCCCAGCCCAGCCAGGCGCGAGAGCGGCTGGTCGAGGGTTTCTGAGGGGTACGAGGATTTCGAGATCGGGTCATGGCGGCGGATTATACGCACTTTATAAAGGCTGGGCAGACGGCCCAGCGGTAGGCAGGGACGGCACCATTGACCATAATGGCGCATTCGAATTCCCTGCCCCGGAAGGATTTGCCGTGAGCCAAGCTCTTATCACTGCGTTGCAGAACCCCGCCCTGTACCCTCACCCCGTGGATGGGTTCCAGCTCATCGAGACGCATATCTCCTGGGTGCTGCTCACCGGCGAGTACGCCTACAAGATCAAGAAACCGATGAACTTCGGCTTCCTCGATTTCACCGAACTGGGTCAGCGCCAGCATTTCTGTAACGAAGAGTTGCGCCTGAATCAGCGCATGACCGATGGCCTGTACCTGGAGGTATTGGCGGTGACCGGTAGTGTCGAAGCGCCGCAGATCGGTGGCGACGGCGAGGCCATCGAATACGCGCTGAAGATGCGCCAGTTCCCTCAGGGGCAGATGCTCAGCACCCTGCAGGCCAATGGTGAACTGAATGCCGCGCACATTGACCAGATGGCCCGGCAAATCGCCGAGTTTCACCTGCAGACCCCCAAGGTATCTGCCGAGCAGCCCTACGGTTCGCCTGAAAGCGTCATGGCCCCGGTCGAGCAGAACTTCGAGCAGATCCGCCCATTCCTCAGCGACAAGGCCGACCTGCTGCAACTGGACAACCTGCAGGCGTGGGCGCGGAGCAGTTTCGAGCGGCTGCAAGGCCTGTTCGCCTCGCGCAAGGCCAATGGCTTTATCCGCGAGTGTCATGGCGACATCCACCTGGGCAACGCGACCCTGATCAACGGCCAGGTGGTGATCTTCGACTGCATCGAGTTCAACGAACCGTTCCGCATGACCGATGTCTGGGCCGACACCGGCTTCCTCGCCATGGACCTGGAAGATCGCGGCCTCAAGTGCCTGGCACGACGTTTCATCAGTCAGTACCTGGAGCTGACCGGCGATTATGAAGGCCTGGAGGTGCTCAACTTCTACAAAGCCTATCGCGCCCTGGTACGGGCCAAGGTCGCGCTGTTCAGCATGCCGGCCAATGCCGATGGCGTGCAGCGGGCCACTACCCTGCGCACCTACCGCAACTACGCCAACCTGGCGGAAAGCTACAGCGCCATCCCTTCGCGGCTGCTGGCCATCACCCATGGTGTCTCGGCAGTGGGCAAGAGCCACGTGGCAATGCGCCTGGTCGAGGCCTTGGGCGCCATTCGCGTGCGCTCCGACGTCGAGCGCAAGCGCCTGTTCGGCGATCAGCCGCACGACCACGCCGGCCAACTGACTGCCGGCATTTATGACCCGGATGCCAGTGCCGCCACCTACCAACGTTTGCATGAAGTGGCAGCCACCGTTTTGCGCGCCGGCTTCCCGGTGGTGCTGGATGCCACCTACCTCAAGCGTGAACAGCGCCAGGCTGCTGCAGACGTCGCCAGCCAGACCGGTGTGCCGTTCCTGATCCTCGACTGCCACGCACCCGAGGCCGTCATCGCCAGCTGGCTGGAGCAGCGTCAGGCCGAAAACACCGACCCCTCCGATGCAACCCTGGATGTGGTCAAGGCCCAGCAGGCGAGCCGTGAAGCGTTGGATGCGCAGGAGCTGGTGCAGAGCACACGGGTCGATACCCAGGATGCTGGCAGCATGGACCAGGTGATCGAGCAGATTCGCCAGCGGTTGCCAGGCCTGTAAGTTCGCCGTTTTCCTGTACCGGCCCCATCGCCGGCAAGCCAGCTCCCACAGTTACACCCTCGCCCTCAAGGCCTGCGGTGTACCTGTGGGGGCTGGCTTGCCGGCGATGGGGCCAGAACAGGCTACTTCCCAAAGGCAGTTCATCGCCCCCGATGGCAAAAGGCCGCGCATTTCTTAACCCCCGCTACACTCCTCTCTGACCTGCTCGCGATTTATCCTCCAATCCACGTTCAGCCATCGCAAGGAGGCTCGATGAACGATGAATTGCAGCACCTGAAGAACCTTGGCAAGACCTCTGCGCAGTGGCTGCATGCCGCCGGCATCCACAGCGCATCGGATCTGCGTCGCCTGGGTGCGGTGGGTGCCTACCAGGCCGTCAAGACTCGAGGGTTCCGCGCCTCCAAGGTGCTGTTGTACGCCATTGAGGGCGCCTTGCTGGACATGCACTGGAACGATTTGCCGCTCGAACGCAAAGAAGCGCTCAATCAACAACTGGACGCGAAAAATCCTACGCAAAAAAATCCAAAATAATCGTGGGGAAGGGATTGACGCCTGAATGAGAATTGTTATGATTATCACAACTGGTCGCGAGACTGGTTGGATAACCTAAGAGCCCCTGGTTCGGACTCTCAGATTATCTCCTCATCAGGCTAATCACGGTTATTGACCCGGCATTTTGCCGGGTCTTTTTTTGCCTGGGGGTTTGTGCCGCCTGGCCCACACTACTGGCGAAACTGCGCGCAGTAATCCTGCTCCGGCATCGCCGCGGTGTACCACACGTAATCAGCCTGGCCTGGCTCAACCTGCTCGCCCACCTCGGCCAGCAGCAATACCTTGGTCTCCCCCGACGCCGACGCCCCCAGATCTGCCAGGTGCAAGGGTATGCCCAGGTCCTTGCGCACGTGATAGGCCCCGGCAAACAGCAACGCTGGCTGCGGCGCGGACAGCAACCGCTCGGCCATGCGCCGGTCGCGCTGCTGCTGCACAGCCAGCATCGCCGGCAACTGGCTTTCCGGCAGCATCCCACAATGGCCAGCGCGTACCTGCTCGAGCAAAGCACCCTTTACCGCCGGTGCATTGGACCTTTTGCCAGTCAGCGGGGCTGGCTGTCGATAGGCCTGACGCATCTCACCCGGCGACAGGTTGGCGGCCAGCAGTTGCACTCGGTCCTGCAAGGCCTCACGCACTATCGGCCCGTACAGCTGCCAATCCCACCCTTCCTGCCAGGCCAGCGCCTTGGGCAAGTTCGCCGGCAGCGGCTGCCCCTGAACCTTGTCGACCAGCGGTTGCTGCTCAGGCTGCAGCATTTCCAGCAGGAGACTGCCTTGCACGCGCTTCCCCTGCATCGCGCGTAGCAGCCAGAGTTGCAACGCGTGATGGTCCGGGTTGTCATGTTTTTCGCCCACCAGCACGCGAGGGGTGCCTGCCAGGCGCTGCACCAGTTGCTCAGGGCTGATCGCCCGGCCACTGGCAAGATCGATGATGTGCCCCAACTCGGCATGCGTGCGCCCTTCACTGCTCTGCCAGGAGGGCAGTGGCGGCAGGCTGGCCTGGCAGCCGCCCAGTGAAAACATCAGGCAAAGCGAGAAACCCGACAGCAGCAGATGACGCATCGACAATGCCTCCTAGCGTGTGATGATCAGTGGGTGCCCACGCTCTGGGTGCGCCTGCACCAGTACGTCGATACCGTACACCGCCTTCAGTGCCGCTGGCGTCAATACCGCTTCGGGCGTGGCAAACGCATGGCAGCGCCCCTGCTCCAGCAACAGGATACGGTCACAGTAGCGCGCAGCCAGATTCAGGTCATGCAGGATCACCAGCACCGCAGCGCCGCGGTCGGCGAAGCGGCGCACGGATTCAAGGGTAGTGTGCTGGTGCAGTGGGTCGAGCATCGAGGTCGGTTCGTCGAGCAGCAGCGTGGCCCCCTCCTCGCCCGGCCATAGCTGGGCCAGCACGCGGGCCAGGTGCACCCGCTGGCGCTCGCCACCGGAGAGCGCCAGGTAACTGCGCCCCACCAGGTGCCAGGCATCCGCCGCCTGCAACGCCGCTTCGACAATTTGCGCATCGCGCTGCTGCCCGGTGCCATGAGGCATGCGCCCCATGCCCACCACTTCCTCGACCCGGAACGAGAAGCCCAGGCTGGACACCTGTGGCAACACTGCCAGGCGCCTGGCCCGCTCCTGCCCAGGCCAATCGGTGAGGGGCCGGCCCTGCAACGTCACCCGCCCTCGCTCGGGCGCCAGCTCGCCACACAACACAGCCAGCAGGCTGCTCTTGCCGGCACCGTTGGGGCCGAGCACACCCACCACCTGCCCCGGGCTCAGTTGCAGGTGAATGTCGTGCAGCACTTCGTTGCTCCCCCGCCGCAGGTGCAGGCCTTCGACTTGCAACATCAGCTGCGCCCTCTTATCAGCAGGACCAGAAAGAACGGCGCACCGATGAAGGCCGTGACAATACCAATCGGCAACTCGGCAGGTGCCAGCAGCAGCCGCGCCGCCAGGTCGGCGAACAGCATCAGCACGCCCCCGGCCAGCAACGAGGCCGGTAGCACCACGCGGTGATCAGGCCCGGCCAGCAAGCGCACCAGGTGCGGCACCACCAGGCCGATAAAACCGATCAGCCCTGCTGCTGCCACTGCCGCACCTACGCCCAGCGCCGTGCAGAACACCAGCTCGCGCTTGAGTCGCTCCACGTCAACGCCCAGGTGGCGCGCCTCCGACTCACCCAGTAACAGGGCATTCAGCGCCTTGGCCCGGCGCGGCAGCCACACCGCTACCCCCGCCGCCACCAGTAGCAACGGCCACAGCCGTTCGTAGCTGGCACCGTTCAGGCTGCCGAGGTTCCAGAATGTCAGTGTGCGCAGGGTGGCGTCGTCGGCCAGGTAAGAGAACAGCCCAACGGCCGCGCCGCCCAGCGCAGTCATGGCCACGCCCGCCAGCAGCATCGTGGCAACGTTGGTCTGGCCATCGCGCCGCCCCAGTCGGTAGACCAACGCGGTCACCCCAAGCCCCCCGACAAAAGCGCAGAACGACAACAGATAGGGCGCGAAAGCGTCCGGCATGCCGCCAAACCAGGCACCACCGACAATGGCGACCGCTGCACCCATCGCCGCCCCAGCGGCAACCCCCACCAGCCCTGGATCGGCCAGCGGGTTGCGGAACAGCCCCTGCATGGCCACGCCGGACAGCGCCAGCACCGCGCCCACCGCCAGCCCGAGCAAGGTACGCGGCAGGCGGATCTGGCCCAGGATCATCTCGGCCTGCTGCAGGCCGTCAGCCGCAATCGGCAGCCCCAACAGGCGCAGGCCGGCGCGCAGGGTGTCGAACAGCGGCAGGCTGACCGGCCCCAAGGCCAGCGACAACCACACCGCCAACAGGCACAGCAGACTAAGGCAAATGAACAACGTACGTGGCTGGACCCGCTGTTTCATTGCGCGAAGCTGGCCTGGGCCGCCGGGTAGAAGGTGGCTGCCAGCGACTGCAAGGTCGATGGCAGGCGTGGGCCAAGCCCGCCTACCAGCAGCGTCGGGTCCAGTGACACCAGGCGTTTCTCACGCACAGCCTGCGAGGCAGCCAGCGCGGGGTTTTCTTTCAACAGCGCCTGCAAGGCCTGCTCATCGGCCAGCGCCCGGTCGGAAAACACGATCACATCCGGGTCCAGCGCCGCCAAGGCTTCGTTGGAGAAGTTCTTGTAGCCTTGATGTTCTGCCAGGTTGTGCCCACCCGCCTGGCCCAGCAGCCAGTCACCCGCAGTGCCCTGCCCGGCGATCAGCGGCTTGGCCCCGGCATGGCCGACCAGCAGTAGCACCCCAGGTGCCTTTTGCCCTGCCTGAGCCTGCTTGACCTTGGCCTGCACCGCCTCGATCTGCTGGTGGTAGCCCGCCGCCAACGCCGAAGCTTGCTGCTCTGCGCCAAGCAACTGCCCCAGATGCTTGAGGTTTTCATCCACCGCCGTCAGTTCGGCCTTGCTGGAGAACAACTCCACCTGCACACCGGCCTTGCGAATTTGCGCCAGTACCGGCGGCGGGCCCATTTCCTCGGTGCCCACCAGTACATCCGGGCGCAGGCTGAGAATGCCTTCAGCGGACAACTGCCGCTGGTAACCCACGCTGGGCAGTGATTTCAGCGATGCCGGGTGCTGGCTGGTGGTGTCCACACCGACAAGCCGTGCTTCGCCGCCCAATGCAGTTATCCACTCGCTCAGGGCGCCACCCGCGCTGACCCAGCGTTGCGGCAACTCGGCCGCCAGGGCCGTGGTGGAGAGCACAAGGCTTGCGCAGAGGGCGAGCAAGGCGACTGGACGGCGCATCATGGGGTTCCTTCTGAAGGCGAGCCGCGCGCCTTGTGGCGGGCGACAGAACTGCGCACCATAGGGGCCAGGCGCAGCGAATGCGGGCAATTTGATAATTATTCGCATTGACGCGTCAAGTCATCATCTGTTTCATGAGTCGTCCTTGCCATGCACTTGCTCTGTACCTCCCACACCCTGGCCGAAGGCCAAAGCCGCGCCTTCAGCGTAGACGGCCTCGAACTGTTCGGCGTGCGCCGCCAGGGCCAGGTGTACCTCTACCGCAACCGGTGCCCGCACCGCAGCATCCCGCTGAACTGGACGCAAGATGCCTTTCTCGATGACAGCGCCAGCCTCATCCACTGCGCCCACCATGGCGCGCTGTTCCTGATTGAAAGCGGCGAGTGCGTAGCCGGCCCTTGCGAGGGTGAGCAACTGCTGGCCCTGGGCTGTCACGAAGACAGCCAAGGCATCTGGCTCACGGCGTAAGCAGCACCGGCAGGCGGCAATCAATAACAATGCCTTCGGCGCTCAGGCGGGTGCCGTAGGCCAGCACCTCCACCCCGTCCGCCACCGCCGCACGCAGGGCCTGGGCATAGGCTGCGTCGATTTCCTCTGCTGGGCGTACGGCATTGATGCCAGTCAGGTTCACGCAGTACAACTGCACCGCCCGCACGCCCTGCCGGGCCAGCTTCGCCAGCTCGCGCAGGTGCTTGGCACCGCGCTGTGTCACCGCATCGGGAAAAGCCGCGACCGTGCTGTCGGGGTAACCCAAGGTCACGCTCTTCACCTCGACATACGCGGGGGCACCGTCGAACTCCAGGCGAAAGTCGATGCGGCTGCTTTCCTCTCCGTACGCGACTTCGCGCTTGAGCGCGGTAAAACCGGCCAGTTCGGCGATGACGCCGGCCCGCAGTGCCTCTTCGACCAGCGCGTTAGCCCGCCCAGTGTTCACACAGGCCAGCCGCCCCTGTGGGGTTTCGCTGATTTCCCAGGTGCCTGGCAGTTTGCGCTTGGGGTCGTTGGAGCGGCTAAACCACACCTGCCCGCCTTCACGCATGCAATTGAGCATGGAGCCGGTGTTCGGGCAGTGAATGGTCAGCTGTTCGCCGCTGGCCAGTTCGATGTCCGCCAGAAAGCGCTTGTAACGGCGCAGCAGACGGCCCTGTTCGAGTGGGGGATAGAACTGCATCAGCCTTGCCAGCTCCGCAGGCCACGGGCAATGCGCTGCACCGCCTCTTCCAGGCGCGGCAGGCTCTGGGTGTAGGCAAAGCGCACATGGTGCCCAGCCAGGTGACGGCCAAAGTCCAGGCCCGGCGTAAAGGCCACGTGCTCGGTTTCCAGAAAGTGCCGGCAGAAGGCAAACGCATCACCACCAAAGGCACTGATATCGGCATACAGGTAAAACGCCCCCTGCGGCTCGACGGCTATGCGGAAGCCCAGTTCGCGCAGGGCGGGCAGCAGGTAGTCGCGGCGGCGGGCGAACTCGGCGCGGCGCTCCTCGAAAATGGCCAGGCTCTCGGGCTGGAAGCATGCCAGCGCGGCATGCTGGGCCATGCTCGGTGCACTGATGTACAGGTTCTGCGCCAGTTTCTCCAGGTCGGCCACTGCGCCGGGTGGGGCCACCAGCCAGCCAAGGCGCCAACCGGTCATGCCGTAATACTTGGAAAAACTATTCAGGACGAACGCCGAGTCGTCGACTTCCAGCACGCTTGGCGCGTCCATGCCATAGGTGAGGCCATGGTAGATCTCGTCCACCACCAGGTGGCCATGCCGCTCATGGGTGGCTTTGGCAAGGCTGGCCAACGCTTCGCGCCCCAGCACAGTACCAGTCGGGTTAGCCGGCGACGCGACCAGGGCACCGACGGTGTCCTTGTCCCAGTAACGTTCGACCAGGTCGGCGGTCAGCTGGTAGTTCACCTCCGGGCCCACCGGCACCAGCTGCGCCCCGCCCTCGACCAGGCGCAGGAAGTGGCGATTGCACGGGTAACCCGGGTCGGCCAGCAGCCAGTGCTTGCCCGGGTCGACCAGCAGACTGCTGGCCAGCAGCAGCGCGCCAGAACCACCTGGGGTAATCAGGATGCGCTGCGGGTCGATATTCAGGCCATAACGCTGGCCATAAAAGCCGGCGATCGCTTCACGCAGTGCCGGCAGGCCGCGTGCAGCGGTGTAGCGGGTGTGCCCGGCAGCCAGCGCGGCCTGGCCGGCGGCGACGATCGGTGCGGCCGTGGTGAAGTCCGGCTCGCCGATTTCCAGGTGGATCACGTCGTGCCCGGCCGCCTGCAGCTCGTTGGCCCGGGCCAGCAGCGCCATGACGTGGAAGGGTTCGATGGCGCGGCTGCGCGCACTGTAGGGGTGGGCCATGACCTTCTCTCAATTGGGTCTAAACTGGAGATTCTACCTCTGCACGCCAACGAACGTACGGCTCGCGCCGATGTCAATAAGCAGGATCGGGCGGGGTAGCGCACCCCCGATCTATCTGGTAAGTTCGGCGGCTCGCAGTCGCAGGGCCGGCGGTCGCCGGGGATGGAGCATCCTGCGCATTGGATCAGATGAGTGAGAGGCGGTCTATTCATGTCCACCGTAGAAAAGCAAAAAACCGGAACCATGTACGGTGTCGAGCCCTATAAAGAGACCAAGGGCGAAGAGTACATGGGTGAGCCCATGAAGAAGCACTTCACCAAGCTTCTCAATGCCTGGAAAGGCGAGCTCATGCACAGTGTGGATCGCACCGTAGACCACATGAAGGATGAAGCTGCGAACTTCCCGGACCCGGCCGACCGTGCCAGCCAGGAAGAAGAATTTGCTCTTGAGCTGCGCAACCGTGACCGCGAGCGCAAGCTGATCAAGAAAATCGACAAGACCCTGCAGAAGATCCAGGACGAAGAGTACGGCTGGTGTGATTCCTGCGGCATCGAGATCGGCCTGCGCCGTCTGGAAGCCCGTCCGACCGCAGACCTGTGTTTCGACTGCAAGGAAATTGCCGAGAAAAAGGAAAAAACGGTCGGTAAAGGCTGACCTTTCTTCCACCTGAACGGGGCGCTTCATGCGCCCCGTTTCATTTATATGCCCAGCCTGACATGACCGACTCCAGCTACATCGGGCGCTTCGCCCCCACCCCCAGCGGCTTTTTGCACTTCGGCTCGCTGGTCGCCGCCCTGGCCTCCTGGCTCGACGCCCGCGCCGTGAACGGCCGCTGGTTGCTGCGCATGGAAGACACCGACCCACCCCGGGAAATGCCCGGTGCCCGTGATGCCATCCTGCAAACCCTGGAGCGTTACGCGCTGGAATGGGATGGCGAGGTCGTGTTCCAGAGCCAGCGGCACGACGCCTATGCCGCGGTCGTCGACCGCCTGTTCAACCTGGGCCTGGCCTATGCCTGTACCTGCTCGCGCAAGCAGCTGGAGGGCTACAACGGCATTTACCCAGGCCTGTGCCGCAATGCCGGCCATGCCCGTGAAGGTGCGGCGATCCGCTTGCGCGTGCCAGAGCTGATCTACCGCTTTACCGACCGGGTGCAGGGCGAGTACCAGCAACACCTGGGGCGTGAGGTAGGCGACTTTGTCATCCAGCGCCGCGACGGGCTGTATGCGTACCAGCTGGCGGTGGTGCTGGACGATGCCTGGCAGGGTGTTACCGACATCGTGCGCGGCGCCGACCTGCTCGACAACACCCCGCGGCAGCTGTACCTGCAGGAGCTGCTGGGCTTCTCACAGCCGCGCTATCTGCATATTCCGCTGATCGTGCAGCCGGATGGGCACAAGCTGGGCAAGTCGTACCGGTCGCCACCCCTGCAGGCTGAGCATGCTACACCGCTGCTGTTGCGGGCATTGCGGGCGCTGGGGCAAGAAACAGACCCCGATTTACTACTGGCTACGCCGGCTGAAGTGTTGGCGATAGCCCGCAAGCAGTGGCGGCCGGAGGCGATCGCGCAGCGGACCACGGTGCCTGAGGCTGATTTGCGCTGAGGCAGGCCCGGCGCTTTCGCGGGCAAACCAACCCTCAATAACAAAAGCCCAATAATTTCAAACCCTTGGCTAACGCAATGGATTCCCGCTAGCATCCCCCCAGTCATTTGCGCCAATAATAAGTCCAAGCCCGCAGCGCCCAACCATCGAGGCCAGCATGTACATCTATCGTTTGGTCCTGCTTCTGGTCGTGGGGATCTACCTGTTCTCCCCGGCCATCATGGACTGGTGGATCGAACCGACCGGAGCCTGGTACCGCCCGTACCTGCTCTGGCTGATCCTGATCGTCGTCACCTTCATCCTGCAGAGCCAACGAGATGCCGATGAGCTTTAGCCTGACCCAGATGATCCTGATCAGCGCCGGGTACCTCATGGTGCTGTTTGGCGTGGCCTGGATCAGCGAGCGCGGGTTGATCCCGCGTTCGATCATTCGCCACCCCCTCACCTACACCCTGTCGCTGGGCGTGTATGCCAGTGCCTGGGCCTTTTATGGCTCGGTGGGCCTGGCCTACCAGTACGGCTATGGCTTCCTGGCCTGTTACCTGGGGGTATCCGGCGCATTCCTGCTGGCACCGGTGTTGCTCTACCCGATCCTCAAGATCACCCGCACCTACCAGCTTTCATCGCTGGCCGACCTGCTGGCGTTCCGCTTTCGCAGCACCTGGGCCGGCGCATTGACCACCATCATCATGCTGATAGGCGTGTTGCCCTTGCTGGCGCTGCAGATACAGGCGGTGGCCGACTCGATCAGCATCCTCACCGGTGAGCCGGTCAAGGCCAGGGTAGCCTTTGCGTTCTGTACGCTGATCATTCTGTTCACCATCTTCTTCGGCTCGCGACACATTGCCACGCGCGAAAAACACGAAGGGCTGGTGTTCGCCATCGCCTTCGAGTCGGTGATCAAGCTGCTGGCCTTGGGCGGCATAGGCCTTTACGCCCTGTACGGCGTATTCGGTGGCCCGCACGAGCTGGAGGTCTGGCTACTGCAGAACCAGACCGCCCTGGCCGCCCTGCACACCCCGCTGCAGGAAGGCCCATGGCGCACCCTGCTGCTGGTGTTCTTCGCCTCGGCCATCGTCATGCCGCACATGTACCACATGGCCTTCACCGAAAACCTCAACCCACGCTCGCTGGTCAGTGCCAGCTGGGGCCTGCCGCTGTTCCTGCTGCTGATGAGCCTGGCCGTGCCGCTGGTGCTGTGGGCCGGCCTGCGCCTGGGCGCCAGCACCAACCCCGAGTACTTCACCCTGGGCCTGGGGATTGCCGCCAACAACGAAGCACTGGCGCTGCTGGCCTACATCGGCGGCTTGTCAGCCGCCAGCGGCCTGATCATCGTCACCACCCTGGCACTGTCAGGCATGGCCCTCAACCACCTGGTGCTGCCCCTGTACCAGCCCCCGGCCGAAGGCAACATCTACCGTTGGCTGAAGTGGACACGCCGCGCGCTGATCGTCGCCATCATTACCGCCGGCTTCATGTTCTACCTGACCCAGAACAACCACCAGAGCCTGGCCAACCTGGGCATTGTCGCTTTCGTCGCCACCCTGCAGTTCCTGCCGGGCGTACTATCGGTGCTGTACTGGCCCACCGCCAACCGGCGCGGCTTCATCGCCGGGTTGCTGGCCGGCACCCTGGTGTGGATGGTGACCATGCTGCTGCCGCTGCTGGGCAACCTGCAGGGCTTCTATATAC
The DNA here is from genome assembly GCF_021283425.1 of Pseudomonas sp. NMI542_15. Taxonomy (NCBI): domain Bacteria; kingdom Pseudomonadati; phylum Pseudomonadota; class Gammaproteobacteria; order Pseudomonadales; family Pseudomonadaceae; genus Pseudomonas; species Pseudomonas sp. NMI542_15. The sequence goes on from NZ_JAJSRO010000038.1 coordinate 21,763, forward strand.
CGCTGCTGGACATGATCTATGTGCTGGACGATACCAGCTGGCACATGGCGGCCATTGCCTCGCTGGCGGCCAACGTTTTGCTGTTCACCCTGATCTCGCTGTTCACCAACGCCAGCAGCGAAGAAGTCAGCGCGGCAGAAGCCTGCGCCGTGGACAACGTACGCCGCCCGCAGCGCCGCGAGTTGCACGCCGCCTCGCCGCAGGAGTTTGCCACCCAACTGGCCAAGCCGCTGGGTGCCAAGGCTGCACAAAAAGAAGTGGAGCAGGCCCTGCGTGACCTCTACTTACCGTTCGACGAGCGCCGCCCCTACGCCTTGCGCCGCCTGCGCGACCGCATCGAGGCCAACCTGTCCGGCCTGATGGGCCCGAGCGTGGCCCAGGACATGGTCGAAACCTTCCTGCCCTACAAGTCCGGTAACGAAAACTATGTGACCGAAGACATCCATTTCATCGAAAGCCGCCTGGAAGACTACCACTCGCGCCTGACCGGCCTGGCCGCCGAGCTCGACGCCCTGCGCCGCTACCATCGCCAGACCCTGCAAGAGCTGCCCATGGGCGTGTGTTCGCTGGCCAAGGACCAGGAAATCCTGATGTGGAACAAGGCCATGGAAGAGCTCACCGGCATCGCCGCCAAGCACGTGGTCGGCTCGCGTCTGCTCACCATCGACGAGCCCTGGCGCGGCCTGCTGCAAGGCTTCATCAACCTGCCCGACGAGCACTTGCACAAGCAGCGCCTGGCACTGGACGGGCAACCGCGCTGGCTGAACCTGCACAAGGCAGCCATTGACGAGCCCCTGGCACCCGGTAACAGCGGCCTTGTGCTGTTGGTGGAAGACCTTACCGAAACCCAGGCACTGGAAGACAAGCTTGTGCACTCCGAGCGCCTGGCCAGCATTGGGCGCCTGGCCGCCGGCGTGGCCCACGAAATCGGCAACCCGATAACCGGCATCGCCTGCCTGGCGCAAAACCTGCGCGAGGAACGCGAGGGCGATGGCGAAATCATCGAGCTGTCCAGCCAGATCCTCGACCAGACCAAGCGGGTGTCGCGCATCGTCCAGTCATTGATGAGCTTCGCCCATGCCGGCGGCAGCCACCAGAACAGCGAAGAACCGGTGTGCCTGGCCGAAGTGGCGCAGGACGCCATCGGTCTGCTGGCCTTGAACCGGCGCAATTTCGAAGTCCAGTTCTTCAACCTCTGCAACCCCGACCATTGGGCCGAAGGGGACCCGCAGCGCCTGGCCCAGGTGCTGATCAACCTGCTCTCCAACGCCCGCGACGCATCAAAGCCCGGCAGTGCCGTGCGCGTGCGCACCGAGGTCAGCGAACACACCGTCGACCTGATCGTCGAGGACGAGGGCAGCGGGATACCGAAGAACATCATGGACCGCCTGTTCGAGCCCTTCTTCACCACCAAGGACCCTGGCGAGGGAACCGGACTGGGGCTCGCTCTGGTCTATTCCATCGTGGAAGAGCATTATGGGCAAATCACCATCGACAGCCCGGCCGATATCGAACGGCAACGTGGCACCCGGATCCGCGTGACCCTGCCCCGGCATGTCGTAGCGACGTCCCCTGAAATTCGAGACCGTCGAGAGAATTGAATCAATGCCGCATATTCTGATCGTCGAAGACGAAACCATCATCCGCTCGGCCTTGCGTCGCCTGCTCGAGCGGAACCAGTACCAGGTCAGCGAAGCCGGCTCGGTGCAGGAAGCCCAGGAACGCTTCAGCATTGCCACCTTCGACCTGATCGTCAGCGACCTGCGCCTGCCAGGCGCACCCGGTACCGAGCTGATCAAGCTTGGTCAGGGCACCCCGGTGCTGATCATGACCAGTTACGCCAGCCTGCGCTCGGCGGTAGACTCGATGAAAATGGGCGCGGTGGACTACATCGCCAAGCCATTCGACCACGACGAGATGCTGCAGGCCGTGGCGCGTATCCTGCGCGACCGGCAGAACACCCCGGCCGCCGCACCGGCTGCCGAGCCACGCGCCGCCAATGGCAAGGCCGCCCCGGCCGACAAAGGCAGCGCGGCTGCGGCCAATGGCGAAATCGGCATCATCGGCTCGTGCCCGCCGATGCAGGACATGTACAGCAAGATCCGCAAGGTTGCGCCCACCGACTCCAACGTGCTGATCCAGGGTGAATCGGGTACCGGTAAAGAGCTGGTGGCCCGCGCCCTGCACAACCTGTCGCGCCGCGCCAAGGCACCGATGATCTCGGTGAACTGCGCAGCCATCCCCGAGACACTGATCGAGTCCGAACTGTTCGGTCACGAAAAAGGCGCGTTCACTGGCGCCAGCGCCGGGCGTGCGGGCCTGGTAGAAGCCGCCGACGGCGGCACGCTGTTCCTCGACGAAATCGGCGAACTGCCGCTGGAAGCCCAGGCCCGCCTGCTGCGCGTGCTGCAGGAAGGCGAGATTCGCCGGGTGGGTTCGGTGCAATCGCAAAAGGTCGATGTGCGCCTGATCGCCGCGACCCACCGCGACCTGAAGAACCTGGCCAAGGCCGGCCAGTTCCGCGAAGACCTTTACTACCGCCTGCACGTGATCGCCCTGAAACTGCCTGCCCTGCGCGAGCGCGGCAGCGACGTCAACGAAATCGCCAGCGCCTTCCTGGCGCGCCAGAGCGCGCGTATTGGCCGCGACGACCTGCACTTCTCGGCCGAAGCCGAGCAAGCCATTCGTCACTACAGCTGGCCGGGTAACGTGCGAGAGCTGGAAAACGCCGTGGAGCGCGCGGTGATCCTCAGCGAGAGCGCGGAAATTTCTGCCGAACTGCTGGGCATCGACATCGAGCTGAGCGACCTGGAAGAGGACGAGATCCTCAACAACGCCCTGGTGGTGGCCAGCGCTGCCAATGCCAGCCACGAGCCGACCGAGGACCTGTCGCTGGAAGACTACTTCCAGCACTTCGTACTCGAGCATCAGGACCACATGACCGAGACCGAACTGGCACGCAAGCTTGGCGTCAGCCGCAAGTGCCTGTGGGAACGCCGCCAGCGCCTGGGCATTCCACGGCGCAAGAGCAACGCTACCAGCGATAATTGAGTTCGGCACAGCATTGTTGTCGCCTTCGAGATCGAGCGCCGCCCGCGCGGCGCTTCGCGGGGCAAGCCCGCTCCCACATCTGTTTCGGGCCAATATCTCCTGCCACCATTGGCGCGCGGCCCCTTGCTGCACGACGTGATTGAATGGAACAACAGAGGGGCGAGCTCCGATGCCTCAGGATTGATTGGTCCGAAACAAATGTGGGAGCGGGCTTGCCCCGCGAAGCGCCGCGCGGGCGGCGCTCGATCTCACAGGCGCTGAACGGGGTGTGGCGAACACATCTGGCCCGGAAACACCCCAGGTAACACATCAGTTCCCACAAAAATCTGTTACCCAACCTTTCCGCCGTAACAGTTCCCGAGGCGTACGGTAACGAAATTGCGACATTTTGAGCGTCGTGAAAACTGCTGAAATGCCTCAAACCCTTGATTTTACTGGGTTTGCAAAAGTTGGCACGGCACCTGCTATATGCTTAGTACAAAAACAATAACAAGCACTGCAACCTAAAATAAGAACAAGACGAAACGGCTCACGCACAATAAAAACAAGACGGCGGAGGCGCAGCTAACTGATTCTTTTGGAGAGGATGCGTGTTTGGGGCTTGCCCCACGACCAGGCAGAGAACAACAAAAACTGCACTAAAAAGCAGCGCCTGAACTGGTTGGATCGACAGATCAACGTGACATCAGCGGTCAAAGCAATCCGTTTGCTCTTAACCCCTGGATTGGGGGTCGTCCACAAGCTTCGAGATTTGTGGACAGGGCACTCAACAAAAACAAAAAGCCCAGCAAAAAAAACAATAAGAGCACGCAACGACTTCTTGGGGAGCTTAGGCTCCCCTTGTCGTTTCTACCCTTCTGGCAGGCATCCTGCTACCCGCCTACACCATTCCCCGAGTAAATGCTAGAATCCCCGCCCATCATGCGGCCATTCTCCTATTATTGGCCGAACATTCCTTCACACAGTGCATCCCATGCTGAAGAAGCTGTTCCAGTCTTTCCGCCCGCCCGTACCGGGCACGCACCACAGGCGCACTACGCCTGAGGTGATCAACAAGAGCCAGCACTCGCTGCAGCGCCACCAGTTCAGCCGCCACGCGGTGAATATCGTGGAACGCCTGCAGAGCGCCGGCTACCAGGCTTACCTGGTCGGTGGCTGTGTCCGCGACCTGATGCTGGGCATTACGCCGAAAGATTTCGACGTCGCCACCAGCGCCACCCCCGAACAGGTCCGTGCCGAATTCCGTAACGCGCGCATCATTGGTCGCCGCTTCAAACTGGTCCACGTGCATTTCGGCCGTGAGATCATCGAAGTTGCCACCTTCCGCGCCCCGCACTCGGAAGACGACCAGGGCGACAGCCACCGTTCGTCGCACAATTCCAGTGGCCGCATCCTGCGTGACAACGTGTACGGCACCTTGGAAGAAGACGCGCAACGCCGCGACTTCACCATCAATGCCCTGTACTACGACCCGGTCAGCGAGCGCATTCTCGATTACGCCAACGGTGTGCACGATGTGCGCAACCGCCTGCTGCGGCTGATCGGCGACCCGACCCACCGCTACCAGGAAGACCCTGTGCGCATGCTGCGCGCGGTGCGTTTTGCCGCCAAGCTGGACTTCGGTATCGAGAAGCACACGGTCCAGCCGATCCGCGAGCTTGCCCCGCTGCTGCGCGAGATTCCGCCCGCACGCCTGTTCGAGGAAAGCCTCAAGCTGTTCCTCTCAGGCCAAGGCGCCATGGCCTTCGAGATGCTGGTCGACCTGCAGCTGTTCGAGCCGTTGTTCCCGGCCAGCGCACACGCCCTGGACGAGCGCCCGACCTACGCCCACACACTGATCAGCCAAGCGTTGCAAAACACCGACCTGCGGGTGAAGCAGGGCAAACCGGTAACCCCGGCGTTCCTGTTCGCCGCACTGCTGTGGCCAGCCCTGCCGGCCCGCGTGCTGCACCTGCAGAACCAGGGCGTGCCGCCGATTCCCGCCATGAACGGCGCGGCCCACGACCTGATCGCCGAGCAATGCGCGCGCATCGCCATCCCCAAGCGTTTCACGCTGCCGATCCGCGAGATCTGGGACATGCAGGAGCGCCTGCCACGGCGCAGCGGCAAACGCGCCGACATGCTGCTGGACAACCCTCGCTTCCGCGCCGGTTACGACTTCCTGCTGCTGCGTGAAAGCGCCGGGGAAGATACCGACGACCTCGGCCAGTGGTGGACCGACTACCAGGATGCCAACGACAGCGAGCGTCGCGAGATGATTCGCGAGCTGGGCAGCCGTGACGAAGGTGCCGGCCCGCGCAAACGCAAACGCAGCACCAGCAAACGCAAACGCGGTGGTGACGAGGCGTCCGAGTGAAGACTCGCGCCTACGTCGGCCTGGGCAGCAACCTGGACGCACCCGCCGAACAACTGCGCAGTGCCTTGCAGGCGCTTGACCAGGTGGAGGGTACTCGCCTGGTGGCGGCTTCGGCCTTGTACACCAGCGATTCGCTGCTGCCCGGCCAACCGCGTTACACCAACGCTGTCGCCGCCCTGGACACCGCACTGCCGCCTCTGGCGCTGCTCGATGCACTGCAAGCCATCGAGAACGGCCAGGGCCGCGTGCGCAAGGAGCGCTGGGGCCCGCGCACGCTGGACCTGGACATCCTGCTGTTCGGTGACCTGGTACTCGACGAGCCACGCCTGAAAGTGCCGCATTACCACATGCATGCCCGGCCTTTCGTGCTGTACCCACTGGCCGAACTGGTGCCGGACGACTTCCACCTGGCAGATGGCCGCGCCCTCGCGCAATTGCTCGGCGACTGCCCGTTCGTCGGCCTTGAACGCCTGTAAACCGGGCGTTCCAGCGTTGCACACTGGCACGGTAACGCCAGTAACACCCTGATCGTAACAATGCGGTAACAGGGTGATTGACTTCCCCCACCTCGCTCACGACTATAGGCGTCCCGTGCAGCCCCAAAGTGCCGCATACCCGTATTTAGGCCCGGACGGACCTGTGCCCGAACATCACGCGCGATGATGTGCCGCTCCGGAAGATGACTACACGCGTTGAATGCAGTCGTTTTTTACAGCGCCTGAACGAGGATTTTCCGACATGCCTGAAGTAACCCTTACCACCCTCAATGGCCTCAAGGCCAAGGGTGAAAAAATCACCATGCTGACCTGCTACGACGCGACCTTCGCCAAGGCCGCCAGCCAGGCCGGCATTGAAGTGTTGCTGGTAGGCGACTCGCTGGGGATGGTCCTGCAGGGGCACGACAGCACCCTGCCGGTCACCACGGCGGACATGGCCTACCACACCGCCAGCGTCAAACGCGGTAATGACGGTGCACTGATACTCACCGACCTGCCATTCATGGCGCACGCCACCCCGGAGCAAGCCTTTGCCAACAGCGCCACGCTTATGCGCGCCGGCGCCCACATGGTCAAAATCGAAGGCGCCGCCTGGCTGGCCGAAACCATCCGCCTGCTGGCTGAGCGCGGTGTGCCGGTGTGCGCACACATGGGCCTGACCCCGCAGACCGTCAACGTGTTGGGCGGCTACAAGGTGCAAGGCCGTCAGGAGGCCCAGGCCCGGCAGATGCGCGCCGACGCCATCGCCCTCGAACAGGCCGGCGCGGCCATGCTGCTGCTCGAATGCGTACCCAGCGAACTGGCGGCAGAAATCACCAACGCCGTGGGCATCCCGGTGATCGGCATTGGCGCCGGCAGCGCCACCGATGGCCAGGTGCTGGTACTGCACGACATGCTCGGCCTGTCGCTGAGCGGCCGAGTGCCGAAGTTCGTGAAGAACTTCATGCAAGGCCAGCCCGATATCCACAGCGCGCTCGTCGCTTACGTCGAGGCGGTCAAGCAAGTCAGCTTCCCTGGTAGCGAACACGGGTTCAGTGCATGAATACAGTCAAGACCGTCCGCGAATTGCGCGCCGCCGTCGCCCGCGCTCGCGGTGAAGGCAAACGCATCGGCTTCGTGCCCACCATGGGCAACCTGCACAGCGGCCACGCGGCCCTGGTAACCAAGGCTGCGCAGCGCGCCGATTTCGTGGTGGCCAGCATCTTCGTCAACCCGCTGCAGTTTGGCGCCAACGAAGACCTCGACAAGTACCCGCGCACCCTGGCCGCAGACCAGGAGCGCCTGCTGCAGGCCGGCTGCAACCTGCTGTTCGCGCCCACCGTGGAAGAGATGTACCCCGACGGCATGAGCGTGCAAACCCGCGTCAGCGTGCCCCACCTGTCCGAAGGCCTGTGCGGCGCCAGCCGGCCGGGGCATTTCGAAGGTGTGGCCACCGTGGTCAGCAAGCTGTTCAACATGGTCCAGCCAGACCTTGCCGTGTTCGGTGAAAAGGACTTCCAGCAACTGGCGGTGATCCGCGCCATGGTGCGCGACCTGAACATGCCGGTTCAGATCATTGGCGAGCCCACTGTGCGTGCCGAGGATGGCCTGGCACTGTCGTCGCGCAATGGCTACCTCACGCCGGAGCAGCGTGCGACCGCGCCGGTGCTGTACCGCACGCTGCAGCACATCGCAGCGGCCATCGGCCGTGGCCAACGGGATTTTGCCGCGCTGGTCGCCGCGGGGCAGGCGCAGCTGAGTGCTGCGGGGCTGCGCGCAGATTATCTGGAAGTGCGCCATGCCGTGAGCCTACGCCCGGCAATGATCGATGATCGCGATTTGGTGGTGATTGCTGCGGCTTATCTGGGTAACACCAGGTTGATCGACAACCTTTACCTGCATGTGGAAGAAAAGACCGCATAACGGCCTGGGGCTGCTATGCAGCCCATTCGCGGGACAAGCCCGCTCCCACAGCCCTCAAGCCCGACACAGAAACTGTGGGAGCGGCCTTGTGCCGCGAATGGGGCGCAAAGCGCTCCCCAAAATCACCCTGCCATACCCATTCCCAGTGCGTGGCCTTTGCCTATAATGATGCCAGCCTGAACCCGGCAATGACTGCCGTGTCCAAGGCCTCATCACGCACCAAGGGAACCCCGCGCAATGGCGTATTACCGTACACCCCACGATGTGACGGCGCTGCCCGCCTGGCAGGCGCTTCAGCAACACCGCGACGCCATGCAAGGCTTCAGCATGCGCGAAGCCTTCGCCGCCGATGCCCAACGCTTCGACCAGTTCTCCCTGAGCTGCTGCGGCCTGTTCCTCGACTACTCGAAAAACCTGATCACCGAACAAAGCCGCGACCTGCTGGTGAACCTGGCCAACGAAGTGGGCCTGCAGGACGCCATCAAGTCGATGTTCAGCGGCGAAATCATCAACGCTTCCGAAGGCCGCCCGGTGCTGCACACCGCCCTGCGCCGGCCGGTGGGCGACAAGCTGAGCGTCAACGGCGTGAACGTCATGCCGGAAGTGCACAAGGTACTCAACCAGATCACCGAACTGGTCGGCCGCATCCATGACGGCCTGTGGCGCGGCTACAGCGAAAAGCCGATCACCGACGTGGTCAATATCGGTATCGGTGGCTCGTTCCTCGGCCCCGAGCTGGTTTCCGAAGCGCTACTGCCTTACGCCCAGCGTGGCGTACGCTGCCACTACCTGGCGAACATCGACGGCAGTGAATTCCACGAGCTCTCGGCCAACCTGCGCGC
>NZ_JAJSRO010000039.1:0-27034 GCF_021283425.1 Pseudomonas sp. NMI542_15
AAGCCGCTGAATCGCATGCTGGACTTCACCCAGGCGGCGCGCCTGAAGCTGTCCGGTAACGCCTGAGATCGCTGGGTGTTTGTGGGAGCGGGCTTGCCCCGCGAACACCGGCGAAGCCGGTGCCAGGCACCGCGTGCCCCCCTTCGCGGGGCAAGCCCGCTCCCACAATATTCAAACCCATCAGCGCCCCATCATCTCCCGAACCATACGCTGTTGTTCCAGGATCTCGCGCTGGCGCTGGTCAATTTGCGAGGCCAGCGGGAAGTTGCCGCCCGCCCGGCGCTTGGCGTAGTCCAGCTGCTGGATCGCCTGGTCAAAGTCCCCCACCAGGGTGAAAAGCCGCTGAATCGCATGCTGGACTTCACCCAGGCGGCGCGCCTGAAGCTGTCCGGTAACGCCTGAGATCGCTGGGTGTTTGTGGGAGCGGGCTTGCCCCGCGAACACCGGCGAAGCCGGTGCCAGGCACCGCGTGCCCCCCTTCGCGGGGCAAGCCCGCTCCCACAATATTCAACCCCCCTCAGCGCCCCATCATCTCCCGAACCATACGCTGTTGTTCCAGGATCTCGCGCTGGCGCTGGTCAATTTGCGACGCCAGCGGGAAGTTGCCGCCCGCCCGGCGCTTGGCGTAGTCCAGCTGCTGGATCGCCTGGTCAAAGTCCCCCACCAGGGTGAAGTATTCGGCACGCGCCCGGTGCAAGCCGATGGTATTGCCCGACAAACCCCGCACTTCGGCCATGTCGCACCACACGTCCGGGTCATCCGGACGGCTCTTGATCAACTCGTTCAACACCTTCTCCGCTTCGGCAGGCTTGTTCTGCTTCACCAGCAGGTCGGCACGCACTTGTTTGAGCGGGTAGTTGCCCGGATACAGCCCCTGCATCCGTTCGGCCCGCTGCTGCGCGTCGGCCAGGCGGTTGTTGGTGATGTCCAGGTCGATCTGCGCCAGGTTGTAGGTGATGTCGTTGGGCGCCTTGGCCAGTAGCGGCTTGAGCAGTTCACGTGCTTCGTTCAGCTGGCCACCCTTGATTTGCGCCAGGGCCAGGCCGTAACGCGCGGCGTCCATCTTGGGGTCTTCGTCCAGCTGGGCGCGGAAGCGCTTGGCGGCAAGCCCCGGGGTGCCTTCATAGGTCAGTGCCACCCGTGCGCGGATCAGCTGGTAGCGCATGCTGTCTTCCACGCCACCTTTGGGCGCCTGTTCGGCGCGGTTGCGGGTATCGGCGATACGTGATTCGGTCACCGGGTGAGTCAGCAGAAATTCCGGTGGCTTGGCGCCGTAGCGGTATTGCTGCGCCAGGCGTTCGAACATGGTGGGCATGTTGCGAGGGTCGTAACCGGCCTTTTCCAGGTTCTGGATGCCGATGCGGTCGGCTTCCTGTTCGTTCTGCCGCGAGAAGCGCCGTTGTTCCTGGATCGCCGCGGCCTGGGTGCCGGCAATCATGCCGATACCCGCATCGCCGGCGCCACCGGCAGCCAACACGATACCCGCGAGCAAAGCCGCCATCATCGGCAGTTGCATGCGTTGCTGGGCTTCGACGCCGCGGGCGAAGTGGCGTTGCGACAAGTGCGCCAGTTCGTGCGCCAGCACCGAGGCGTACTCGCCTTCGGTGCGGGCGTTGAGAAACAGGCCGCCGTTGACCCCGACGATGCCGCCGGGGGCAGCGAAGGCGTTGAGCTCACGGCTGTCGATCAGGATGAATTCCAGGCGCCGGTCCTGCAACTGGCTGGTTTCGGCCAGGCGGTACACGGTAGTTTCGACATAGTCCTTGAGCTGCGGGTCGTTCAACTGGTTGACCTGGCCGCGCAGCAGGCTCAGCCAGGCACGGCCCAGCTGGTGCTCCTGTTGCGGCGAGACGATCGCGGAACTGGCGTCACCCAGTGATGGCAGGTCGTCAGCATGGCCGGGAAGGGCCATCAGGCAGGCCAGCGTCAGCAGGGTAGGGCGCAGTAGATTCATGCACGAAGCTCGCGTCGATCAAAGATACCTACTGTAGCGGGCTCACACGTTGGCGACCAGTGGCGCTATCCTAGCTGACCCTGTCAAGCAGCAACCTGGCAATGCCTTTGGAGAGCCCCGCGATGAGTGACACCCTGACCTGCGACGCCGAACTGGACGCCAGCGGGCTGAATTGCCCTTTGCCGCTGCTCAAGGCCAAGATGGAACTCAATCGCCTGGCCAGCGGCGCGGTGCTCAAAGTGATCGCCACTGACGCCGGTTCCCAGCGCGACTTCCGCACTTTCGCCAAGCTGGCCGGTCATACCCTGCTGCAGGAAACGGCTGACGCCGGCACCTATACCTACTGGCTGCGCAAGGCCTGAGTCTTTTCCAAGGATCGTCAATGTTCAAAGTGCTTCGCGACTGGATGCAGCGCTACTTCTCCGATGAAGAAGCGGTGGTGCTGGCGGTCCTGCTGTTCCTGGCTTTTACCGCCGTGCTCACCCTGGGCGGCATGCTCGCGCCGGTGCTGGCGGGCATGGTGCTGGCGTTCCTGATGCAGGGGCTGGTCAACGCCCTGGAGCGGCTGCGGGTACCGACCCGGCTGGCGGTGATGCTGGTCTTCGCCTTGTTCATGGGCGCGCTGGCGGTGTTCATGCTGGTGTTGGTGCCGCTGTTGTGGCACCAGCTGATTACCCTGTTCAACGAGCTGCCGGGCATGCTCGGCAAGTGGCAGTCGTTGCTGTTGCTGCTGCCCGAGCGTTACCCGCACCTGGTGTCGGACGAGCAGGTATTGCACGCGATCGAATCGGTGCGCGGGGAAATCGGCAAGTTTGGCCAGTGGGCGCTGACCTTCTCGCTGTCCAGCCTGCCGTTGCTGGTCAACGCCATGATTTACCTGGTGCTGGTGCCGATCCTGGTGTTCTTCTTCCTCAAGGACCGCGAACTGATCGGCCGTTGGGTCAGTGGCTACCTGCCCAGGCAGCGCGCCTTGCTGAACCGGGTAGGCAGTGAGATGAACCGGCAGATTGCCAACTACATTCGCGGCAAGGGCATCGAAATCCTGATCTGCGGCATTGCCACCTACATCGCGTTTATCAGCCTGGGGCTCAACTACGCCGCGCTGTTGGCGCTACTGGTGGGCCTGTCGGTGGTGGTGCCCTATGTGGGGGCAGTGGTGGTGACGGTACCGGTGACGCTGATTGCGCTGTTCCAGTGGGGCTGGGGCGACCAGTTCATATACCTGATGACGGTGTATGCGATCATCCAGGCGCTGGACGGCAACGTGCTGGTGCCGCTGCTGTTCTCGGAGGCCGTTAGCCTGCACCCGGTGGCGATCATTTGCGCGGTGTTGCTGTTTGGCGGGCTGTGGGGGTTCTGGGGGATCTTCTTCGCCATCCCGCTGGCGACGCTGATCAAGGCCGTGCTGGATGCCTGGCCGCGGCAGGAGCCTAGCGTGTCACCGATGCTTTGATGCAACTGGGGCTGCAAAGCAGCCCCCATCAATTTCAAGCCTTGTTCAAGGCCTGGGCAGCCGCCAGCACGGCATCCACATGCCCGGGCACCTTCACCCCACGCCATTCCTGGCGCAGCACACCGTCCTTGTCGATCAGGAAGGTGCTGCGATCAACGCCCATGTATTCCTTGCCATACAGCTTTTTCAGCTTGATCACGTCGAACAGCTGGCACAGGGCCTCGTCTTTGTCGCTGATCAGCTCGAACGGGAAGCCTTGCTTGGCCTTGAAGTTCTCGTGCGACTTGAGGCCATCGCGCGATACCCCGAACACCACGGTGTTGGCTGCGGCAAAGGCATCACGCTGGTCGCGGAACCCCTGGCCTTGGGTGGTGCAGCCCGGCGTGCTGTCCTTCGGGTAGAAGTACAGCACCACTTGCCGGCCCTTGAGCTCGGCCAGGCTGACGGTTTGCCCGCTGGTGGCCTGGGCCTGGAAGTCGGCAACGGGTTGGTCGAGTGCTACGGCCATGGTCGGTTTCCTTACATTGGGTTCTGTGGGCGCCATGGCTCGATCAGCGCATCGAGGTTCAGGGCGTCGGCAAAGTCCAGGAACTGGTCACGCAGCCAGCTGATCTGGGTGCCGGCCGGCAGGATCACGGTGAACTGGGCGTTGAGCATGCTGCTGCCGGTCTGCGGTGCCAGGTAGGTGTCGCAGGTCATGGCTTCCAGCTCGACACGGTGATCGAGGAAGAACTGGCACAGCTCGTTGATGATGTCCGGGCGGTAAGCGGCGCTCACATAAGCCACGTAGGGCAGGGCCTGCGGGCGCACCTCCTGGTCGGCGCTGCGCACCACGTCCAGGGTCAGGCCGTGCTTCTTGCCCAGGCCCGGCAGGGTGGATTCGAGGCGCGCCAGGGCGTCCCAGCTGCCGCCCACCTGCAGCACCAGGGCGCTGGTCTCACCGTGGCGGCTCAGGCGCGAGGTGACCACCGCGCAGCGGTTTTCGAAGGCAGCGCGGCTGAGGACGTTGGCCAGTTCCATGGGATTCGGGCCCAAGGCACTGATGACAAGGAATTGTTCGCGAACAGTGGTGGGGGTGGACATGCAGCATTCCTAAAGCGATGAGCGGTCGGTGCAGGACGGTCTGAAGCCTCCTGTCGGCAGGGCCCGGGGCTCGCATGCGAGGTCTTGGACGCTGGCGGGGAGCAAGGTCGACGGCCCGGCGGGCCGCGCTGCACCGATCAAAGGGTCAAGGGTAGCGAAATAAGGCGCCGAGGGGAATGCTCCGCCCGCCTGCTTCGCTTGTGCAAGGTCGATGCCCCCAGTACCATTACCGCTCTCTTTTTCCGGCAGGAGCAGTTACATGATTGCGGGCAGTATGGTGGCATTGGTCACACCCATGGATGCACAAGGGCGTGTTGACTGGGGCAGCCTCGACAAACTTGTAGACTTCCACCTGGAAAACGGCACCCATGCGATCGTCGCTGTCGGCACCACCGGTGAGTCGGCCACGCTGGATGTCGAAGAACACATTCTGGTCATCAAGCACGTGGTCGAGCGCGTCAAGCGCAGCGCCAAGCCGATTCCGGTCATCGCCGGCACCGGTGCCAACTCCACCACCGAAGCGGTGCACCTGACGCAAAACGCCAAGAACGCCGGCGCCGATGCCTGCCTGCTGGTTGTGCCGTACTACAACAAGCCGACCCAGGAAGGCCTGTACCAGCACTTCAAGCACATCGCCGAAGCCGTCGACATCCCGCAAATCCTCTACAACGTACCCGGCCGCACCTCCTGCGACATGCAGGCCGAGACCGTGATCCGCCTGTCGACCGTGCCGAACATCATCGGCATCAAGGAAGCCACCGGCGACCTGGTGCGCGCCAAGGCCATCCTCGATGGCGTCAGCAAGGACTTCATCGTCCTGTCCGGCGACGACCCAACTGCCGTCGAGCTGATCCTGATGGGTGGCAAGGGCAACATCTCTGTTACGGCCAACGTCGCCCCGCGCGAAATGGCCGACCTGTGCGAGGCCGCCCTTGAGGGCAATGCCGAGAAGGCCCGCGCAATCAACGAAAAACTCATGCCGCTGCACAAAGACCTGTTCTGCGAAGCCAACCCGATCCCGGTGAAGTGGGCGCTCGTCGAAATGGGCCTGATGCAAAAAGGCATTCGCCTGCCACTGACCTGGCTGAGCGAAGGCTGCCACGAAAAAGTCCGTACTGCCTTGCGCCAGTCCGGCGTACTGGTTTAAGAGGAAGTGCACCGCATGAAGCGACTGGCTGGTCTTTCCGCCCTTGCCCTGATTATCTCCAGCACCAGTGGGTGTGGCTGGCTGTGGGGCGAGGATGGCTATTTCCGCGACCGCGGCAGCGATTACCTGCAGGCGCACCCGACAGCGCCGATGCAGCTGCCGCAGGACGTCAGCAACGTCAAGCGCCTTGACCCGTTGCTGCCCATTCCACGTAACGTCGCCGATGACAACGTCGCTGGCGAGTTCGAGGTGCCGCGCCCGCAACCGCTGACCGGTGGCGCCGCCCAGGTTACCGATTACAGCCTGCAACGCAGCGGCAGCAGCCGTTGGGTGCTGGCCCAGCATTCGCCTGCCGAGGTGTGGCCAGTGGCCCGCCAGTTCTTCGAGGACAACGGCTTCCGTATTGCCGAAGAGCGCCCGCAGACCGGTGAATTCAACACCACCTGGCAGCGTTTCGACGAGCTGTCGGCATCGCTTGGCCAGCGCCTGGCCAGCACTGCCAGCAGCGGTGACAGCGAAGTGCGTGTACGTGTGCGCATGGAGCCCGGCGTGCAGCGCAACACCTCCGAGGTGTACGTGGTGAGCGTCGAGCGCCCGGCCGGCAGCACTGCCGAGCCTGCATTCCCGTCCACGTCTGCCAACACCGGCGCCGATGCCCTGCTGGTCGACGAAATGCTTGCCAGCATGAACCGCAGCGCCGAGAAGGGCGGTTCGGTGTCGCTGCTGGCCGCGCGCGATTTCGACGCGCCAAGCCGCGTCAGCCTCAGCGAAGACGGCAGCGGCAACCCGGTGCTGTACCTGGGCTCCGACCTGGACCGCGCCTGGTCTGGCGTGGGCCGTGCCCTGGAGCAGGGTGGCGAGTGGCGTGTCGAAGACATCAACCGCAGCCTGGGCCTGTACTACATCAACCTGTCGGAAAAGCCTGACGACAAGCAGAACCAGCCTGGCTTCTTCAGCCGCATGTTCGGCAGCGAGCCGACCAAGGAAGAGCGTGAAGCCCGCGCCGAGCGCTACCAGGTTCGCCTGAGCAAGGTGGGTGAGAGCGTGCAGGTCACGGTCGAGAAAAACATCAACACCGTGGCTCCGGCCGATGTCGCCCGCCGCGTGCTGAGCGCCATTCAGGACCACCTGGGTTAAGTGCGCTTCGCGGTACTCGGAAGCGGTAGCCAAGGGAACGGCACGCTGATCGCCAGTGGTGACACGTTCATCCTGGTCGATTGCGGCTTTTCCCTGCGTGAAACCGAGCGGCGCCTGGCGCTGCTCGGCGTCTCGGCGGCCCAGCTCAGCGCAGTATTGGTCACCCATGAACATGCCGACCACGTGCATGGGGTCGGCTTGCTGTCACGGCGCTACAATGTACCGGTCTACCTCAGCCAAGGGACCTTGCGCGGCATGCGCAAGCCGGTGGAGGTGGCCGGTTTTCTCGCTTGTGGCCAAAGCCTGCGTATCGGCAGCCTTGAAGTGACCGCGGCGCGGGTAGAGCACGACGCCTACGAGCCGTTGCAGTACGTGATCAGCGACGGCCAGCGGCGCTTCGGCATGCTGACCGACCTGGGCTCGTACGACGCGCTGTTGCTGGAACGTTACCAAGGCCTGGATGCACTGCTGATCGAGGCCAACCACTGCCGCGACCTGCTGGCACGCGGTCACTACCCGGTCTTCCTGAAGCAGCGGGTAGGTGGCATGCAAGGGCATTTGAACAATCACCAGGCCGCGCGCCTGGTGCACGAGTTGGGCTGGAGCAACCTGCAACACCTGGTGCTGGCCCACCTCAGCAGCAAGAACAACCTGCCACACTTGGCCCGCCAGTGCTTTGTCGACACCTTAGGGTGCGACCCGGACTGGCTCCAGGTGGCGAATCAGGAACACGGGCTCGACTGGCGCGAAATCGCCTAGCCCAACACCTCAAGCAAGCGGAGCCCAATCATGGAAAAACGCGACGAACTCTACCGCGGCAAGGCCAAATCGGTTTACAAGACCGACGACGCCGACCGCTTGATCCTGCTGTTCCGTAACGACACTTCGGCGTTCGACGGCAAGCGCATCGAACAACTCGACCGCAAAGGCATGGTGAACAACAAGTTCAACGCCTTCATCATGCAGAAACTGGAAGAAGCCGGCGTGCCAACCCAGTTTGACAAGCTGCTGGGTGACAACGAGTGCCTGGTGAAGAAGCTGGACATGATCCCGGTCGAATGCGTAGTGCGCAACTACGCCGCCGGTAGCCTGGTCAAGCGCCTGGGCGTGGAGGAGGGCATCAAGCTGGAGCCGTCCACCTTCGAACTGTTCCTGAAAAACGACGAGAAGGGCGACCCCTTCATCAACGAATCCCACGTTGTCGCGTTCGGCTGGGGCACCGCCGAGCAGCTGGTCGAAATGAAAAAGCTGTCGCTGAAGGTTAACGAAGTGCTGAGCAAGCTGTTCGATGACGCCGGCCTGCTGCTGGTCGACTTCAAGCTGGAGTTCGGCGTATTCCACGGCCAGATCGTGCTGGGCGACGAGTTCAGCCCGGACGGCTGCCGCCTGTGGGACAAAGAAACCCGCAAGAAGATGGACAAGGACCGCTTCCGTCAGGGCCTGGGCGACGTAATCGAAGCCTATGAAGAAGTTGCCAAGCGCCTGGGCGTGCCGCTGTAAGCGGCCCGTTCACGCAAGCGCCTGATACCACGCGATTTTTTTTAAAAAAAGGTTTGCGTTTTAAAAGAACGCTGGTATGATGCGCGGCATTGGAGAGATGCCGGAGTGGTCGAACGGGACGGATTCGAAATCCGTTGTACTGGCAACAGTACCTAGGGTTCAAATCCCTATCTCTCCGCCATACAAGATCAAGCCCCTGAAGGCGAAAGCTTCAGGGGCTTTTTCGTTGTGCGTCGCTAAAGTGGTTGAAGTCAGCAGCCCCAATTGCGCGGGGCGAGCCTATGAGGAAGCGGGGAGTTTCTTGAGCGGTCTGACCGTGAGCTCTACACCCAAGGCAAGCATGAGCTTCTGAATAGTAGTGAAACGGGTTTTATCGCCGCCCTTCAACGTTTTGTAAAGCGACTCACGATTCACGCCTGCGTCTTGCGCAAACTGATTCACGCCCTTGGCTTTTGCCACTTCCCCCAAGGCATGCATCAGGGTTTGCGCATCGTTAGCCTTCATTGCCTCTGCCAGGAAAGCCGCGATGGTTTCGGGACTGTTCAGAAACCGGGAGGCCTCGAAGCGTTTGGTACTGCTCAAATCGAGTTCAAGGATGGGCATGTCTTCGGCGGTGAATGTGTCGCTCATCGTTGTTTACCTCGTATAACATCAAGGATTTGCTTGGCGCGCTTAATGGCTCTGAGCTGGTCCGCTTTATCGCTACCGTAGAGCATCAGGTAGCGGGTCGAGCCCGTTATAACCGGGGCCGACAAACACTCGCATCTCACTGACGCCATCGCCAACAGACTCGATATCGCCAAAGCTGCCATTTTCCGCTCGTGCGAGTCTTGCGGTGACTGCACCTTTGCCGATCGGATCTTTCACGCCATCCAGCCAATCGTCAAATTCCGACGTAGTGTCGATCTGATTCGGCATGCATTAAATGTAGCCTAGTGGCTACTCCTTGTATATGAGAGATCGACGGAGTGGCGTTGCAGTCCTGTGTGGACGTGGTAACCGCCACGAAAAGGGGCGCATAGAAGTGATGGCCGCCTGTCATCGTCAGTCGTTGAATGGCCATGACGTGATGAGGCTGACGTGATGAGGCTAAGGCGCAAGTTGAGCACTGGCAACGGTTGGAGCGGGATTGGTCTGGGTTTGGGAAATGGACTACATCGCCGTGGAAGATGTCGCAGCCCTGTCGTCGGCCGATGGCGCTTTTGGGGTCCGTTTGCGCTGAGACGCGATAAATGAAACCCCTGGGTGCATCGCGTCTCCAGGGGCTTTTCCGTTCCGGCCTTACTTTTTCATCATCCCCAATTCAGCATCATCCAGCAGCGCCTTGGCCATGGCACTCAGGTAGTGCGAGGCCCAGATCAGTTTCTGGTCGCCGTCCATCAGGCCGGTGATGATCAGGTCGCGCACGTAACCCATCAGTTCGGATGCTTGTTCGCGGGCGTCCTGGCAGGGGATGCCGGGTTCGATGCGGAACAGCGGGTGGGTGTTGTTTTCGCCTTGGTAGAAGCAGGTCTTGCCGACTGTGGTGGGTTCTTGTGTGTTGTCGGTGGGCATTGATTTGTTTCCCGGTTCTGGTTGCCTGGGCTGGCCTCTTCGCGGGTGAACCCGCTCCCACAGGTGGTGTGCAGTGCCTGAGGGCGGAGATAACCCTGTGGGAGCGGCTTTAGCCGCGAAGAGGCCCGGCCTGCTAGTGCAAGGTGTACGGCTCAGTGGGTAAGTGCGGCCGCATCTGCAATTGCATCAATGCCGACTCGACCAGGCTCTGGACTGCCTCCATTTCATGGATCACGGCCTGCATCACAATCGAGCTGTGGGCGGTAGGCTTGAGTTGCACGGACTGGCGGGCGACGGACAGGGCGCAGAGTACGTACTCTGAGGACTGGACCAGGGTGTCTTGCAGGGCTTGGGTGGAATCGAGGGAGTAGGGTGGATCAGGGACCATCTTGCGCATACACATCTCCAGGATCATTGGAGCTGCCGCAAGCTTGCTGTCAAATAAGAGGGTGGCAGCTGTACATGGGTTGACAGACCGAGGATCCCGGAGTAACTCGGCGCACACGACGGTGCCCCACGTACAGCCGCCATAAACAGTGCACGTGTGCGGGAAATCGTCGGCCTGTCAAAGCCGGCCGTTGATTTTGCAACGACAAGCCGAGACTAGAGCGTGACCGAGTCCGTCGCAACAGTTAGAGCGGGTTGCCAGTATGTTTGGGAAACGCCCTACAAGGAAGGGAATAATTCTGAGTTCAAGTTGTAGAACATGGTCTGGCCACGCTCAGCGCATCGCCGCCAACTTGATACCAAACCCTATCAGACAAGCCCCCGCCAGCCGCTCGAACAGGTTGCTGATGCGCGGGTTTGCACGCATGCGTTCAGCCAACTGGTGCGTCAGCACCACGGCAATCAGCCCATACGCGAAGGTCACCACCGCCACCGTCGCAGCCATGAAACCGAACGTCACCAGCCCTTGGTGCTTCACCGGGTCGACGAACAGCGGGAAAAACGCCATGTAGAACATGATCGCCTTGGGGTTGAGCAGGGTGATCATCATGGTCTGGCGCAAGTACTGGCCGTTGTCCATGCGGCAGCTGTGTGCGGAGCCACCGGGTTTGCTCAGTAGCATGCGCAGGCCCAGGTACGCCAGGTACGCAGCACCGGCCCATTGCACCATATGGAAGGCCGTGGGGTAGGTGGCCAGCAAGGTGGCGACGCCGGCTACCGCCAGCCACAGCAGCACCTGGTCACCCACGATCACCCCAAGTGTCGCGGCCAGGCCAGCCTTGATACCGCCCTTGCCGGTGGCGGTGATCAGGGCGAAATTGCCCGGGCCGGGGATGGCCAGAAGAATAATGAAGGCGATGACGAATGCGCCGTAGTCGGTGACGCCGAGCATGGTGAGTTCCTGTTGGGCAATACGAAGGCAGTGCCCTGAACTATCGTCGGCAAAGGCTCGCTTTACAACCCAGTCGAGCAGCTTTGCTGGCCTCTTCGCGGGTGAACCCGCTCCCACAGGGACTGTGCAGTGCCTGAGGGCGGCGAGGCCGGAGTGCAAAAGCTGCCGGCTTGTGCTCGTAGATCACACCGGCTTCTCGCAACATTTTGTCTTGAACTGTCAATGGCACCTTGCGCTACAATGCGCCCCCTACAAGCCCCTCACGCCCAGGCCAAACGCCGTAATGATTACGTGCGCTGGGCGGTGACCTCTTCCTGACATGGATTCGTTGGATGCTTCGCGCCGTACTGGTATGCCTCTGCGCCCTTCGCTCGACGGTTGAATTGCCGTTCGTGGCCAGTGCTGCTCTCTCACCCCAAAAACTGCACAACTCTGAATGCTGCCGCCAACTGTTGGCTGCGGTACGCGGCTGTGCGCCCCACCGAAAATGGAGTGCTCCACTTGCGTAAGAAATTCGTCGCGTCCCTTCTGGCGGTCGCCATCGCCTCTACCACGGCCTGTGCACAGCTCGGGATCAGCAAAGAGCAAGCGGGCACCGTGATCGGCGGCCTGGCCGGTGTGGCCATCGGCTCGACCATGGGCAGCGGCAACGGCAAGATCGCCGCAGCCCTGATTGCCGGCGGCATCGGTGCCTACGTGGGTAACCGCATCGGCCACATGCTGGACGAGAAGGACCAGCAGGCCCTGGCGCTGCGCACCCAGGAAGTACTGAGCCAGCAGCAGACCACTGCCAGTACCCAGCCAGTGACCTGGAAGTCTGACCACTCGGGCGCCACCGCCCAGATCGTGCCGGGCAAGGAATACACCCAGACCAAAAAGGTTGAGGTCAAGCGTGCGCCGAAGATTCAGGCGGTGCCGTCGATGAAGCTGATCAATGAGCCATACGTGACCATCAGCGACAACCTTAACGTGCGCGCCGCTCCGAACCAGGCGGGTGAAAAAGTCGGCAGCCTGAAGAACCATACCGAGTTCACCGCCGTCGGCGCCACTGGCGACTGGATCCTGGTCGGGCGCAAGGGCGTGACCGTGGGTTACGTGCACAAGAACTACGTCGAGCCCAAGGCGCAGGCCTTGGCCAAGCGCGTGACGCCAGCGGTGAACCTGGACGAGCTGGACGTTGCCGCCAACAAGGAAACCCAAGGCTTCGACCTGGATTCGGTGCAGTCGCTGCCGACCGAAACGGTCGCCGCCGAAGCTGCCTGCCGCCCGGTCACTGTCAGCCTGAAGTCGCAAAGCGGCAAGACCGAGCAAGAGCAGAACACCTTCTGCAAACAAGCCAACGGCACCTGGGAACTGATCTGAGGAACTCCATGAAAAAGCACGCGCTCGCGCTGGCAGTGGTCGGCGCTTGTGGTCTGGTACCGCAGGCGTTCGCCCACGAGCTGGCCTTCTCGAAGAAAGAAAACATCAAGGTCGAAGTGCCAGGGGATGCCACCACGTGGTGCAAACCCGAGGTTGAACTGACCATCACCCGCCCGGCGTGGGACAACCAGGAACTGCTATCGGGGTTGCTGACCAAGCTGCCGTTCGTGTTTGCCAAGGACTGCTCGACTGCCAAGGTAAGCTGGAAGGCGGTTGATGCCAAGGGTAACCTCTACGCCAGCGGCTCGGGCAATGCCGGCAACCTGGGCCTGGTGACCTTGGCTGCTGCGCCTGCTGCACCTGCCGCCGCCGCCGCCCCGGCGCCCGCCCAGGCAGCACCTGTTGCAACTGCCCCGGCACCTGCTGCTTCGGCACAAGCCCCGGCCGCCGCGGCCGCTGCGCCAGCCCCAACCGCTGAGCCGGCCCCCGCGGTCGTTGAAGCAGCGCCGGCGAAAGCAGAAGTTGCCCCAGCCCCTGAAGTTGCCGCAGCACCTGCGCCAGCACCGGCTGCCGAAGCCCCGGCAGCAGCCCCCGTCGTTCCGCCCGTGCCTGCACCTGCCGCTGCAGTAGCCGCTGCCCCCACGTCGGACTTCGGTCGCGCCGTGGTGCTGGAGAACCGCAACCTGATGCAGGTAACGGACGGCGCGGGCTGCAAATGGGTGCTCAGCCGCGAGATCATCGGCAATGGTGACACCCTGTCGTTCGGCACCACCCCGGCCATGCCCTGCCCGGCGTCCGGCTTTGGTGAAGGCAGCTTCGAAAAAATCACCTGGAAGGCCGTGGGTACCTACCGTGGCGATAACTGGAACCGCGTTTACGCCCACCCGAGCGGCTTGATCTTCAACAAGAACCTCGAGCCTGCGGTAAAGGACAAAGCCGTTTCCTACCTCACGGCGCAAGCCGACCAGGCCGCATTCCTGGTTGGCGAAATCCCCAGCCGGCAGATGAAGGTGTACCTGACGTTCACCCGTTCCAGCTACGGCGTGCTGCGCCCGTTTAGCAGCGACCCTTACTACGTGGCGGTCACCCCTGACGAGTCGTTCGCCCTGGACGCGGCCAAGTACAAGGAAGCCGCGCTGGAAATCTTCGACCTGATCAAGGCCACCTCGCCGACCACCACCGATGTGGCCAACCTGTTCATCGTCAAGGACCTGTCGGCGATTTCGAACAACATCTGGGGTAACGATGCCCAGAAGATCACCCGCAACCGCATCGGCATCAACCGCCAAGGCCTGTTCTTCGATGTGCGCGATGGTGCGAACTGGGCGGTTCAGCGAGAGCAGCAGCGTGTGCGTGAAGAGCGTCAGCGCCAGCAGGAACTGGCCCGCGTGCACACCCGGGTGCTGGAGCGTTACCAGCAGTTGCAAGACGGCATGAGCGACTTCAAGGGGCGCGAAACCGAGGCCCTCGCGCAGATGGCCGGCATCAAGGTGCGCTTCGCTTCGCCGCTGGCGCAGCAAGACCCTGCGACGTCGGCCCGGGTGGCGCCGATGATGGTGCACGTGACCGGCAAGAAGGGCGACTTCTACACCATCGACTTCCCGAGCACCGGCCGTCTGGTCGCCGACGAGGAATACAGCGAAGGCTGGTACGTGACCCAGGTGGCGAACGCCACGCCGTACTACCCGCTGGACGATGGCCGCGCCGTGCCAACCTACCGCGCCTACAGCGTGGGTGAGCCTGAGGCCTGCAAGCAGGACCACTGTGCCGACCGTGTGTCGTTCGGCGCCGTGCTGGCCAAGGAATTCCCCAACGCCGGTATCGATTTCAGCTGGACCCCCGAGGTCTCCCAAAAGTACGTGAACGACTGGAACAACGCTTCCGCGATGGTCCAGTGAGGCAAACACCATGATCAAACAGATGAACAAGAAGCAGCTGCTGATTGGCGGTGTTGCCGCGGCGGTGCTGGTGCTCGGCGGTGGCTATGCAATGGTTGCCAGCTCGGGCAAGAAGGCTGCGCTGGCCTATTACGAGGACTTCAAGGAGCGCTACTTCCTTGAGGATGTGCTGTCCGAAGGCGATATTTCCTACTCGGCGTTCTCTGGCAACCTGACTGTTGCCGACCCCGAGATCCGCAAGGCAGCCGCGCAGACCAATGGCGCGCAGCAGTTCATGCGCGGGCTGACCAGCCTGGTGGAGTCCGCTCGCGGTGGTTCGCCGGAAGAAGGCCTGGCGGGTTGGGCCAAGTACCAGCTCAACGTCAGCCGTAATGTTGCCGGCATTTACCTGAAGGCTGACGCGCTGAAGCTGTCCCACGACGGTGATAGCAAAGACGGTAGCATTCACATCCAGCTGGTGGGCATGCAGATGGGCAACCCCTTCGTTGCCAGCAAGGGCGCTGAGGTGGTGCTGGTGGCTGATGTCAGCGACGAGATCCAGCCCCGCGCAGAGCTGGCCGCCAATGGCCGCGCCACTGAGTCGAATTTCGACTGGGGTGCCAACATGGCGGTGCGCCAGCCCTTGACTGGCGCGTTCCTGGTCAGCAGCACGGGCGATTTTGGCACCACGGTTGACCTGGACTTCACCATCAAGCGTTCCAGTGACGGTGAAGGCTCGATGGAGTTTGTCGTGACCCACCGTAACGACGGCTCCAAGGTGGGTGAGATCGTGCGCAAGGCCGACTTCGAGTCGCTGCCGGAGCTGGACGATGTCGAAACCCAGCTCAAGAGCGCGCTTAGCGCCATGCTGATTGGTGCATACAGCCCGTACACCGGTCAGGCGGTATTGGCCGAAGCGGTGAGCGGTTTTGCCCGCAAAGCCAAGGTTGAGAACTACTCGGTGAGCTACAGCGGCTTCAAACCGCTGAAAGAGGCTTACAATGCCTTCCAGCAGCATGTACCGAAGGCGAAGTTCGCTGCCTTCTGTGAAGAGGTTGGCCTGTCGTCGTGGAGCAGCGATTTCGGCGCCAAGGGCAAGAACCACAGCGACTCGGAATGTGCCATCGGGCAGAAACTGGTCGAGGAAGGCAAGTTCGAAGAGCAGTACACTTTCAAGCAAGGCAAGAGCCTGTTTGCAGCGTTGTTCGTAAGCAAGGCGTATCAGCTGGAAACCAATTGACTGGGTGATCGCTGATTGAGGAAGCCCTCGGGAACCATGAGTTGCCGGGGGCTTTTTATTGTAACTAACTATTGGGCAGCCACCTGTCAGTTGCACGCTTGCAACGAAGTTGTGCCACGCACAGCTTGGATCCAAAGCTGGGAGTCTGTATGATCCCGCAGCCATCAGACGATGGTCGAAGATGATTCATTTAAAGGACTTAGTATGAAAAAGCTGTTCAAGGCCACCGTAGCCGTTGCCGTTGTTTCGGGTGTTGCCCTGCTGTCGGGTTGCACTGGCCAAGTTTACAACCAACCGAAAAACTGCACTTACGACTACCTGTTCCACCCTTCGGTTTCCATCTCCAAGATCATCGGTGGCTGCGGCCCGATCGATAAACTGCCTCAGCAGCAGTAATCTTGGCGGTACCCTGATCGCGACGCTTGCGGCGTGATCCAAAGCCCCCGGTCATGTAAATGTCCCGGGGGCTTTTGTTTGAGGGCGGTTTACCAGCGCAGCGACACGGTTCCCAGCAGTGTGCGCTCTTCACCCCAATAGCAGCGCCCGGCGTTGTTGCAGCCTGCCACGTACTCTTTGTCGAACAGGTTGCGGGCATTGACCTCCACCGACCAGTTTTCGTCGATCTCATACCCGACCTTGGCATCCACCAGCGTGACATCGCCGGTATCCAGCTTGCCGTACAGGCTCGCCGGGGTGTACGCGAATGTGCTGTCGAAATGGCGCACGCCGCCCCCGATCTGCAGGCCCTTGAACAGCCCGTCCCGGAAGCGGTAAGTGCTCCATACCGAAGCCTGGTTGCGTGGCACGCCGGTCATTTGGTGGTCTTCATACAGCGACCCGGCCACGTCCTTGGTAATACGCGAATCGGTGTAGGTGTAGGCGGCGGTGAGGTTGAGGTTTTCGCTCAGGTCGCTGTTCAATTCCAGCTCCACGCCCTTGGCCCGGCTGGCACCGATCTGGCGGTAGTCACCCACGGCGGAATCGAACAGTACATCGTCCTTCTTGCGCAGGTCGTACACCGACGCGGTGAAGGCGGTGTTCCAGCCTTTGGGTTCGTACTTGATGCCCACTTCGTACTGCTCGCTGGTGGTGGGGTCCAGCGGGCCGTTCCTGCTTTCGGTCTGCTGGGTCGGGGCAAAGGCCGTGGAGTAGCTGAAGTACGGCGACAGGCCGTTTTCGAACTGGTACATCACCCCGGTCTGCCAGGTGAACTTGCTGTCCCAGCTGTCCATGTCGGCTTGCGCGTTAAGGGTCCCGGCCTTGTTGCGGAACTGGCTGTTGATCCGGTCCAGGCGCCCGCCCAGCAGCAGTACCCAGTTGTCGACCTTGGTTTGCAGCTGGCTGTAGAGGCCGTACATGGTCTGTTCGAGCAAGGCGTTCTGCACATGCAGGGGCGTACTCGGCGTGCCGTTCCACACCGGGTCGAACACATTGATGGTGCCGCCGTTGCCTGCGTCCCAATCCTGGTTGAACGAGGTGCGGTCCAGGCTC
Organism: Pseudomonas sp. NMI542_15; assembly: GCF_021283425.1. Lineage (NCBI taxonomy): Bacteria > Pseudomonadati > Pseudomonadota > Gammaproteobacteria > Pseudomonadales > Pseudomonadaceae > Pseudomonas > Pseudomonas sp. NMI542_15. Next base: position 17,138 of record NZ_JAJSRO010000039.1, read on the forward strand.
GCACCGATCAGGAAGGTGTGGTCGAACGCGCCGCGGGTAAAGTGGCCTTCGAACTGGTTGTCCAGCGAGTAGGCGATGGACTTGTTGTAGCGGTCGTAGGCCGTGTTGCCGAGGGTGGTGCCGAAGCCGCCATTGTTCAGGTTACCTGGCCACATTTCCTGGCGGTCGATGCGCGACTGCATGTAGCGCGAGTTCTGGCGGAACTGCCAAGTGTCGTTGAAACGGTGGCTGAACGCGTAGCCCAGGCTCCAGGTTTCCCGTTCGAAGTTGTCCCAGTCCGGGTTGCCGGACAACTGGTCTTTGTCGATCTTGCCGTTGGGGTTGTGCAGCAGTGTGCCTGCGGCCGGGTAACCGAGCTCCATCAAGGTGCGGTCGCGCTGGTAGGTCGCCAGCACGGTCAGGCTGTTGAAGTCGTCGAAGTTCAACGTCAGCGACGGCGCGATGTACATGCGGTCGTCGGGTTGATGGTCGACCTGGGTGTCAGACTTGCGGCCCATCATCACCAGGCGGCCGAGCACATTCCCCTCATCGGTCAGCGGGCCGGAAACGTCGACGCCCAACTGGCGCCGGTTGTGCGAGCCGTAGCTCAGTTGCACTTCGCCGCGCGCGTCGGCAGTAGGCCGCTTGCTGACCAGGTTGACCACGCCACCTGGGGCGTTTTCGCCATACAGGATCGAAGTGGGGCCGCGGAACACTTCCACCCGCTCCAGGCCGTAGGGTTCGCTGCTGGTGTCGTAGCGGTTGCCCTGCACCCGCAGGCCATCGCGCAACAGGCCGTAGCCATAGTCGGTGGCATTGAAGCCGCGGATGAAGAACAGGTCACCCGCCTGGCCATCACCGCCGGCAAACGGCGGCGAGAAAATGCCTGGTACATAGCCCAGCACCTCGGTGAGGGTTTGCGATTGCTGGTCATCCATGCGCTGGCGGGTTACCACCGAAACCGAGCGCGGGGTGTCGGCCAGGGCGCTGCTGGTTTTGCTGGCAGTGGCACTGGCTACGGCGCGGTAACCGCTGTCGCCCTGGCCGTCGCTGGCGACCAGGGTAGCGGCGTTGATCGACGTGGCATCCAGTTGTAGGGCGGTGCCATCGGCAAGCGGTTGCAGCACATAGCCCGCGCTGCCTTGGGGCACGGCTTGCAGGCCGCTACCCTGCAGCAGCCGGGCCAGGCCTTGGGCGACGCTGTAGCGGCCCTGCAGCCCCTGGCTGGTCTTGCCGGCGGCCAGTTCGTTGCTGCCGGCCAGGTAGATGCCGGCCTGGCTGCTGAACTGGTTGAGGGCGCTGGTGAGCGAGCCGGGGGCGATGTTGAAGCGGGTTTCGGCGCTGGCCGCCTGTTCGGCGTGGGCCAGGGTTGCCGGCAACATCAGTGGCGCGGCAGCAAAAAGCGAAAGTGGCGCGGCAAGCGCCAGGCGGAACGCGGGGTGGAAGGGCGTCGGCATGCTGGTCTCTGGAATCGGTAGGGTGAGTTGGAAGCTCTATGCCGGGTTAACCGAACGAGATTGGAAAAAGGGAACCGGGTTGGAAGATTTTTTGACCGGCTCCAACGAATTTGCCAGCACCGGCACAGCGGGATCCAAATACCGTGTCGCCTGCTTCGCGGGCTTGCCCGCTCCCACAGGTACTACGCAGGCTGCGGGTTCACACCGCATCTGTGGGAGCGGGCATGCCCGCGAAGAACCCAGCGCGATGTACCGGTATCAAACCGGCTCGACTGTGACCCACCAAGGCGTCAGCCGCTGCACCCGCACCGGTAATGCCGCTTGCAACAAGGCCAGTGCGCGATCGGTATCGTTGAGCGGGAAGGCACCCATCACCGACAGCTTGGCGACATCCGGGTGCCAACCCAGGTGCCCGTGGCGATAGCGTCCCAGCGTTTGCAGCAAATGCCCCAATGGCATGTCTTCGGCATTGAGACGGTGATAAATCCACGACTCGCCGGCGCTTTGGGCCGGGCGGGTGGTGCTGATTGCCTGAGCGCTAAAGTCCACCTGCTGGCCCGCTGGCACGATGCAGCGCTCGCCGCTTTGCGCCGTGCATACCTCAACAGCGCCGGCGTATACATCCAGCCGGGTATTTTCGCCCAGCTGGCACACTGCAAAGCGTGTTCCCAGGGCCTGCATGCGGCCTTGCGCAGTGTCGACGAAGAAAGGGCGGCGCGGGTCGTGGGCGGTTTCCACCAGCAGCTCGCCAAAGCGCAGCCGCAGTACCCGGCTGAATGTGGAGAACTGCGTGTCCACGGCACTCTGCGCCCCTAGCCACAACTGGCTGCCATCGGCCAGACGGGTTTCGCGCACTTCACCAATGCCGGTGGCCATGTCGGCACCCCAGCCCGACAACGGCGCGCCGTGCCACGCCCGCCAGCCAAGCAGAGAGCCTGCGCCAAGCACCAGCAGCGACTTGAGCCCGGTGCGCCGGGTGAAGCGACGCGCATCGTGCTCACGCAGTGCCCGGCCCGCAGCCGCACCTTCGGCCTGCAACGGGGCAAAACGCTGGCCGACCCGTTGCACATAGTGCCAGGCCGCCTGATGGTCGCCGTGCTGGTCAAACCAGTGTTGCCATTGCGTGCGCAACTGCGGTGCGGCGTTTTCGTCCTGCAACTGCACGTACCAGTGTGCGGCTTGCTGCAGGCTGGCGTGGCTGAGTTTGTGCACGGGCGAGGTCATGGCGTCACTCCACCAGCAAGCCGTCGAGTTCGGCTTCAAGAATCGCGCAATGCACAAACGCCTGGGCCAGGTACTTTTTGATCATGCGTTCGCTTACCCCGACGTGCGCGGCAATATCGCGGTAGGCCAGGCCATCGATCTGCGCCAGCAGGAATGCCTGGCGCACTTTGCCCGGCAAACGCTGCAACATTGCGTCCACCTCGTGCAGGGTCTCGACAATGATCGCGCGCTGTTCGGGGGAGGGCTGCAGGGCCTCGGGCTGCAAGGCCAACTGCTGCAACCAGGCTTGTTCCAGCTTCTGCCGGCGCCAGTGGTCCACGCACAGGCCGCGGGCGATGGTGGCCAGGTACGAGCGTTCACCACGTTCGCCGTCGAACTGCTGTGGGCGCTTGAGGATGCGCACGAAGGTGTCTTGCACCAGGTCGGCCGCATCGCAGCGGCTGCCCAGCCGGCGATACAGAAAGCCGAGCAACCAGCGTGAGTGGCTGTGGTACAGGCTATGGAGCGAGGTGTTCAACTCTGGGATCGAAACCACGGCGGCATCCGGCGCAAGCGCATACTGGTGCGAATGAGAAATGATCTCAATATTAGGGGCGCCAGAAAAATACTGCAATCACTGCAAAGCTTGCGGGCATCCCCTGGGACAACCCGTCACCTTGACGCGAGGACCGGCAATTTGTTTGCGCTGGCATTTCGGATACAATCAGAAAAACGATTCAGCCCTGTCGGTCAATTCGACAATAGGCCGAGTCGTTTTCTGGTTCTCTGGCTGCCGAACAATGATCAACAACAAGCCTGCGCTGAAGAACACGGAACACCTGGGCCAGCCACAGGCCCTCCCTCCGTTCTCCTGACTGGAATAGATCAATGTTCAAGAAAGCTGGCAAGACCTTGCTGGGTCTGGCTGTCGCTGCGAGCTTCATGCAAGCGCACGCCGCAGAAACCAAAAAAGTAGACGTGCTGCTGGTCGGCGGCGGCATCATGAGCTCCACCCTGGCCGTGTGGCTGCACGAGCTGGAGCCAAGCTGGTCGATGGAAATGGTCGAGCGCCTGGACGGCGTGGCTGAAGAAAGCTCCAACGGCTGGAACAACGCCGGTACCGGCCACTCCGCGTTGGCCGAGCTGAACTACACCCCGGAAGACAAAGACGGCAACGTCAACATCTCCAAGGCCATCGAAATCAACGAAGCCTTCCAGATTTCCCGTCAGTTCTGGGCCTGGCAGGTCCGTCAGGGCGTGCTGAAGAACCCGCACTCGTTCATCAACACCACACCGCACATGAGCTTTGTGTGGGGCGATGACAACATCAAGTTCCTGAAAAAGCGCTACGACGCGCTGCAGGCCAGCCCGCTGTTCCGCCCGATGCAGTACTCCGAGGACCACGCGCAGATCGCCAAGTGGGTCCCGCTGATGATGGAAGGCCGCGACCCGAACCAGAAGCTGGCCGTGACCTGGACGCCAATCGGCACCGACGTCAACTTTGGCGAGATCACCCGCCAGATGGTTGGCCACCTGAAGACCCAGGACAACTTTGACCTGAAGCTCTCCAGCGAAGTGCAAGACATCACCCGCAACAAGGACGGCTCCTGGCACGTCGAGTACAAGAACCTGAAGGACGGTACTGAATCGGCTACCGATGCCAAGTTCCTGTTCATCGGTGCCGGCGGTGGCGCACTGAAGCTGCTGCAGAAGTCGGGTATTCCTGAAGCCAAGGAATACGCAGGCTTCCCGGTGGGCGGCTCGTTCCTGGTGACCGAGAACCCGACCGTGGCCATGCAGCACATGGCCAAGGCTTACGGCATTGCCTCGACCGGCGCGCCACCCATGTCGGTACCGCACCTGGACACCCGCGTGCTGGATGGCAAGCGCGTGATCCTGTTTGGCCCATTCGCCACGTTCTCGACCAAGTTCCTGAAGAATGGCTCGTACCTGGACCTGCTGAGCAGCACCACCACCCACAACGTGTGGCCGATGACCAAGGTCGGTATCGACCAGTACCCGCTGGTGGAATACCTCGCTGGCCAGCTGATGCTGTCTGACGATGACCGTTTCGAAGCCCTGCGCACCTACTTCCCGAATGCCAAGAAGGAAGACTGGCGCCTGTGGCAGGCCGGCCAGCGTGTGCAGATCATCAAGCGTGATGCCGACAAGGGCGGCGTGCTGAAGCTGGGTACCGAAGTGGTTGCGTCCGAAGACCGTACCATTGCCGGCCTGCTGGGCGCCTCGCCCGGTGCTTCGACTGCTGCGCCGATCATGCTCACCGTGCTGGAAACCGTGTTCAAGGAGAAGGTCGCTACCCCAGAGTGGCAGGCCAAGATCAAACAGATCGTGCCGAGCTACGGCACCAAGCTGAACGACTCGGCAGCGGCCACCCAGAAAGAGTGGAACTACACCGCTGAAGTGTTGCAGCTGGAGAAACCACCGGTGATCGACGCCAGCGTTGACTTCGGTGGCGCGGCAAGCCAGCCGGTTGAAAGCAAGCCTGAGAACGACATGGCGCTGTAATCGGCCATTGTTGTGAAAGAAGCCACGGGGGTGACCTCGTGGTTTTTTTTTGGCGCTTCACTAACCGCCAGGGCGTGCGGCAAACATCATCGCTGGCGCAGGATGCATTCCAGTAGCCCGGGAAACCGCTCGCCCAGCATTTCGCTGCGCAGCGAATTCATGTGGGTGGTCCCCACATTGCGGGTATGTACCAACCCCGCATCACGTAGCACGCGGAAATGGTGGGACATGCTCGACTTGGGCCGCCCCCCGTCCAGCTCGCCACAGCTGGCTTCGGCGACGCCGGCCAGATGGCGGACGATTTCCAGGCGCACGGGGTCGCTGAGCGCATAGAGCAGGCGTTCAAGAATCAGGTCTTCAGCGTTGGGATGTTTATAGGCTCGCATGGCCGACATGATAACGGGGGTTTCACTAATTGCCATAGTTCGATTATGATCGAACAACAGTATTCAGATGAACCCGGAGTTTCCCATGTCCGCACTGTTCGAACCCTATACCCTCAAAGACGTTACCCTGCGTAACCGCATCGCCATTCCGCCGATGTGCCAATACATGGCCGAAGACGGCATGATCAACGACTGGCACCACGTGCACCTGGCCGGCCTGGCCCGTGGGGGGGCCGGCCTGCTGGTGGTCGAGGCCACTGCGGTGGCACCAGAAGGGCGCATCACCCCCGGGTGTGCCGGTATCTGGAGCGATGCTCACGCCCAGGCGTTCGTACCCGTGGTGCAGGCCATCAAGGCTGCTGGTGCCGTGCCGGGCATCCAGATCGCCCACGCCGGGCGCAAGGCCAGCGCCAACCGCCCATGGGAAGGTGACGACCACATCGCTGCCGATGACGCCCGCGGCTGGGAGACCATTGCGCCGTCCGCCATCGCCTTTGGCGCGAACCTGCCGAAAGTGCCACGCGAAATGACGCTGGGCGACATCGCCCGCGTCAAGCAAGATTTCGTCGATGCCGCCCGCCGAGCGCGTGATGCCGGCTTCGAGTGGATCGAACTGCATTTTGCCCACGGTTACCTGGGCCAGAGCTTCTTCTCCGAGCACTCCAACAAGCGTACCGACGCCTACGGTGGCAGCTTCGACAACCGCAGCCGCTTCCTGCTGGAAACCCTGGCTGCGGTGCGTGAAGTGTGGCCAGAGAACCTGCCTTTGACCGCGCGTTTTGGTGTGCTGGAATACGATGGCCGTGACGAGCAGACCCTGGAAGAGTCGATCGAACTGGCGCGCCGCTTCAAGGCCGGTGGCCTTGACCTGCTGAGCGTGAGTGTCGGTTTCACCATTCCCGAGACCAACATCCCGTGGGGCCCGGCGTTCATGGGGCCGATTGCCGAGCGTGTGCGCCGTGAGGCGAAGCTGCCGGTGACTTCGGCGTGGGGCTTTGGCACGCCGCAACTGGCGGAAGGGGCACTGCAGGCCAACCAGCTGGACCTGGTGTCAGTGGGGCGCGCACACCTGGCCGACCCGCACTGGGCGTATTTTGCGGCCAAGGAACTGGGGGTGGAGAAAGCTTCCTGGACCTTGCCGGCGCCGTATGCACACTGGCTTGAGCGTTATCGCTGAGGCTTGGAGGGGCTGCCATGCAGCCCATTCGCGGCACAAGGCCGCTCCTACAGGATAACGCGTGCTCTTTGTAGGAGCGGCCTTGTGCCGCGAATGGGCCGCCCGGCGGCCCCCGAATCTAGAACCGATCCAACCGGTAGGCTCTCACCTCTGGCCCCGCGGCCCGCTCAGTCAACCGCCCCACCCATTCCGCCGTCACCGCCGCCTGGGTCAACCCCAGGTGCTGATGCCCAAACGCCAACAGCACCCGCCCATCGCACACCCTGTCGATCACCGGCAACGAGTCCGGCAACGAAGGCCTGAAACCCATCCACGGTGTTGCCCCGTCGATGCTCAAGTCGTGCCGGAACAACCCCTTGCTCAACCGGTGCAACTGCCACGCCCGTTGCATGCTCGGCGGTGCTTCCAGCCCGGCAAACTCCACCGTGCCAGCCAGGCGCAAGCCTTCGGCCATGGGCGTCATGATGAACTTGCGCTCCAGCGAGGTGACTGCAAACGGCAGGCGCTGGTGCTCACCCGGCAACATCAGGTGGTAGCCACGTTCTGTGTCCAGCGGCACCCGCTTGCCTGTCAGCGCAGCGGTCAGTTTCGCAGAATGGGCACCACAGCTGACAAGCACCTGGCGGGCATTGAGCGTGCCCTGGTCGCTGGCCAGGCTCACGCCGGCACTGTGCAACTGCCCGCCATCGACCTGCGCCTGGACAAAGCGCACGCCGCTGGCCTTGGCCGCCTCGAACAGTTCGCACACTACCCGGTAAGGGTCGATGAAGTGCCCGGTGCGCGGAAAGAACAGCCCGCCCAGCAGTGACGGGCTCAGTTGCGGCGCTGCTTCGCGCACGGTTTCAGCCGACCAGAAGTCCACCGGAACCGCCTGCTGTTGCATGCGGGTGCGCAACGCCTCCAGTGCCTGGCGTGACTCAGGCTTCTCGAACACCAGCAGTGAGCCATCCTCTTGAAACAGTTCGCTGCGCCCGATCGAGCCCAGCAGCCGCTGCCAGGCACCCAGGCTGCCTTCGTTCAGCGTGCGTATGCCGGCCACACTGCGCTGGAACGGCGCCGGGCGCAGGTTGAGCAGCAGGCGGGTGAACCAGGGCAAGGCCTTGGGCAGGTACTTCCAGTCCAGGCGCAGCGGGCCCATCGGGTCTAGCAACATGCGCGGCAGGCGCTTGAGGATCGACAGGTCGGCAATCGGGAACACCTGCTCGGTGGCCAGGTGCCCGGCGTTGCCCCAGGACGCGCCCAGGCCGGGTGACTGACGGTCTACCAGCAGTACCCGGCGGCCCTGGCGGGCCAGTTGCAGGGCACAGGCGACGCCGACAATGCCGGCGCCAACCACGGCAATATCGGCTTCAGGGGTTTGGACCATGCTCAGCCTTCCCGTTTGCCGTCAAGCAGGCGCCGCAGCTGCAGCGGGTTGCCGTGCTTCAGCGCCTGCGGCAGCAGCGCATCGGGGAAGTCCTGGTAGCACACCGGGCGCAGGAAACGCAGGATCGCCGCCGTGCCCACCGAGGTGGTGCGGGCATCGGAGGTGGCCGGGAACGGCCCGCCGTGAACCATGGCATCGCACACCTCGACACCGGTCGGCCAGCCGTTGACCAGAATGCGCCCGGCCTTGCGTTCAAGGGTTGGCAGCAGCGCGCGGGCGCTGTCGATGTCGGCATCGTCCAGTTGCAAGGTCGCGGTCAACTGGCCCTCCAGATGCTCGGCCACTCGGCGTACCTGTTCATCGCTCGCGCAGGCCACCACCAGCGACGCTGCGCCGAACACTTCGGCCTGCAAGGTCGGGTCGGCCAGGAAGGCTTCGGCCTCGGTCACGAACAATTGCGCCTGGCATTGGTTGGGGCCTTGTCCGGCCTGGCCACTGGCCGCCACCCGGGCATTGGCGTTTTCCGCCAGGTCACCGACACCGGCCTGGTAAGCACTGAAGATGCCAGGGGTGAGCATGGTCTGCGCTGTAGCCTGGCGAACGTGCTTGCAGGCGGCGTCGATAAACCGCTGTAACGCCGGGCCTTGGCGGGCGATCACCAGGCCGGGGTTGGTGCAGAACTGGCCGGCACCTTGGGTCAGCGAGGCGACGAAGCCTTGTGCCAGCGCATCGCCGCGGGCCTGCAGGGCCGCCTCGAACAGGAACACCGGGTTGATCGAGCTCATTTCGGCGTACACCGGGATCGGTTCCGGGCGTGCCTGGGTCGCCTGGCACAGCGCGATACCCCCGCTGCGTGAGCCGGTGAAGCCAACGGCCTTGATGCGCGGGTCGCTGACCAGCGCAATGCCGACTTCACGGCCGGAGCCGTACAGCAGCGAGAATACCCCGGCCGGCAAGCCGCACAGCTTCACCGCTTGCGCCACCGCCTGGCCGACCAGTTCGCTGGTGCCCGGGTGGGCGCTGTGGGCCTTGACCACCACTGGGCAGCCAGCAGCCAATGCCGACGCGGTGTCGCCACCGGCCACCGAGAAGGCCAGCGGGAAATTGCTGGCGCCGAATACGGCTACCGGCCCCAGGGCAACCTGGCGCTGGCGCAGGTCGGCGCGCGGCAAGGGCTGGCGGTCTGGCTGGGCGTTGTCCACCCGCACATCCAGCCATTCACCGGCCCGCACTACCCGGGCGAAGGTACGCAGCTGGGTGCAGGTGCGGCCACGCTCACCCTGAATGCGAGCCTTGGGCAGGCCGCTTTCGGCCACGGCGCGGTCGATCAGGGTATCGCCCAGCGCTTCGACCTGCGTGGCGATGGTTTCGAGGAACTGGGCCCGTTGTTCGAGCGTGGTTTCGCGGTAGGCATCGAACGCCGCCCAGGCCAGGGCGCAGGCTTGCGCCACCTGTTCGCCAGTGCCGCCGAGGTAGGCGGGTTCCAGCGCCTGGCCGGTGGCCGGGTCGATGGCGCGGATGGCTTCGCGGCTGCCGGTTACCGGCGTCTGGCCAATCAGCAGGTTGCCTGTGAGGGTCATGTAGCCTCCTTGTGAATCGAATTCGGGTATCAAGGGCGTTGTGGGAGCAACTGTCTTGCTAAATAGCTGGAAGCTTGCGCGATCATTGGGGGAGCGGGCTTGTGCCGCGAACACCGGCAAAGCCGGTGCCAGGCACCGCGTCGCCCGCTTCGCGGGCCAAGCCCGCTCCCACAGAGAACGCGGCGGGGCCTTGGTAATCAGGCGATGTTCTGCTCGGCCGACC